>CAYTWC010000038.1:0-7946 GCA_964441975.1 uncultured Acidimicrobiaceae bacterium
GGGCTATCTATTATCTTCGGTATATTGTGGTTTATTGGTGGGTTCATCCCCGGCGGGGGGTGCGGTGGATGACCGCGGGGGGTGCGGTGATCCACCGCGGGTCTGCCGGAGCAGCCACCGGTATTCCACAGGTTTGCCCTCATCCCTGTGGAGAACTTCGATCACACCGGCCTCGACGAGGTGGGCCATCACGTCGCTGACGGTGTCGGGGTGGCATCCGACCTTGCTGGCAGTGTGTTTGCGACGCGCGAAGAACCGCCAGTCGTAGGCGTCGTTCACGACATCGGCGACCGCCAACGCGACGAGCCGCACGGTCTGGGGGCTGAGGCCTTCGGCTTCGGCGGGGAAGTCTCGACCCCAGCAGGCGGTCATCGCTTCGATACTCATGGCAACCTCTCGTTCGGGCTTTCGATGGAGCCGTCGAACGACTAGGTTGTCGCCCAACGGGATTCAGCACCCAGGGACGGTAGTCCCCGAGGAGCCCGGGCGCAAGCCCGGGGGGACAACTCCTCGGGGACAGCCTCCAGGGCACTTGACGAGACGAATACGTTGCGTATACGCTCATCTACATGACCTTGCGAGAGCGAACACGCTCACCCCTCCCTGCACTCATTCTCGTGGCCGCCGCCGCCCTGATCGCCGGCATCCTCGGTGCCAGCCCACCGGTCGAGGCCGAGAACGATCCACCGGCGCCCCCCTGCTACGAGGACGTCGAGGTCGACCTCATCCGCAAGCAGACCCGCACCATCACCGCGATCGTCGACGGCGAGCCGGTGTGGACCGAGTGGGCCGACCACCCCGACTTCGGCCCGATTCCCGACGACGGCCGCGACCGCGGGCCCGCCCCGCTCGACGACTTCATCGGCGAAGTCGGCCACCAACAGTTCCGCTACGTCAAGGTCGGGACCACAATCATCGAACAGGAGATCCCATGCCCACCGACTACGACATCGTCCATTCCGCCCTCCACGTCTTCGCCAAGCACGACGACGACCTTGCCGGAATCGACGACGACGTCATCGACGCAGCCGCCCGACACGTCGTTGCCGCCATCAACGACGGTCCCACCGACCGACCCGACCACCACAACCTCCCCCGCTACCACGTCGACCACTTCGCCGGTCGCCACTACGTCGACCTCCACCACAGTCGCCACTCCTACGACTACCACTGCGCCACCGCCACCTGCCCTGACATCCACGTCCACGTCATCCCCGTCGACGAGTTCCGTGCCTGCTACGTCGAGCGTCCCGCCGAAGACTCCGGAGCCGACTTCGCCCGTGACCGAGCCATCGTCACTGCCACCTGGCACCGATGCGCCACCCACGACGGCACCCGAATCACCCGCGACCAACTCACCCGAGACATCGTCGCCCACGTCAACGCAACCCGACAGGACACTCCCCGAGACGGGAACTGACGGCTCGGTGTGGTTCTCGATCATCGCCGCTGTGTTCCTGTTCGGCGGCGCCGGCATCGTTCGCATGGCTCGGAGGCCAGCATGAGCTATCGCGACCCGGCGCTGCTGCCCGAGGACGTTCCCCGTCTCGAGAAGTTCACGAAGTACCGGTGCCCCGTCGACACCGGTCTCGGCCACTCAGGGCTCTGGACGGGAGCGATGTACGGCGGGCAAGGCCCGATCGATCACCTGTGCGCCTGCGGAGAGCCGCTAGTCGCCGTCGTAGATGACGGTCACACCTACCGAGTGCAGTTCGACACCATCGACACGCACGTCGTATTCGACTGGACCCCAGCCAACAGCGACCAGTTCGAGTGGCACACCGTCACCCGAGACAGCATCGACCGCGCCGACATCGTGGCCCAGTACCGCAGCCTGTGTGAGATGTCGGCGAACGGGTCCGAGCCGATCCGTAACGTCCGCCTGCTCAGGGCGGCAACAGTCTGGGAGGAAGTCACACCATGAGCGTCTTGGACGACATCGAAGTCAGCGACCGCGACCACGCCATCATCCAGGCCACCGTCGCCAACCTGCGCCGCGCCCGCCTCCACCGCTGTCACCCGCAGCACCTCGAGCTGGACCCCCGCCGCATCATCCACGACGCCGAACAGAACCTGGCCGACCGATGACTCGAGCATCGCAGCTCAGCCCCGGCATGGTCCGTTCGATCGACCACTTCGCTGCGTCCCTCATGGTCATGTTCCCCGAAGCCCTGGGCGTCGCCCATGTCGGATCTTCCGTCACAAGTGATGTGTGGCGCGATATCGACCTGCGCATCGTGATGAGGGACGAACTGATCGACCAACTCGAACCGATCGTGAAGCTCGCCGACGTGACCATGTTGCTGTCATCTTGGGGGCAGCAGGTGACCGGCTTGCCGGTCGACTGCCAGTTGCAGCGTCAGACCGAGCATCAATCCGAGGCCTACGGCGATGCGGGCTCGGTTCGACACCACTGGCGCGGCAAAGGCGTGTGGCGAGAGGTCGGCCGATGATGTCGCTCGTTGCGTGGCTCTGGCACCGCTCACGATCACGCCGCAACCCACCACAGCCCATCACCCGGAACGGCAACGTTCCCCGACCAGGAACCATCGACCGATGACCCTCCCCACGATCCCCGCAGCGGTGTGGGAACACGTCGGCACCGAACCGACCGTCTGCATTTCGTGCGGTGATCCTGTTGCGAAGCGAACGGCCAAGCGCTGCCGCCGCTGTTCATACGCCAACCAGCGGTGCTCGACGTTACGGCGATCGAAGGACTTCCCGCCACCGACGCCGCAGGCTACCCCCTGCCTCATCTGGCAGGGATCACTCGACCGACGCACCCGGTACGGCTCCCGTGGATCGAGCCCTCGACGCGCCCATCGTCTCGCCCTGGTGATGGCCGGAGAGGACCAGTTTGGGACGCCGTACAGCGACGATCTGTTGGTGATGCACCTGTGCGACAACCCACCTTGCTTCCGATTCGATCATCTCCGACTCGGAACGCACGACGAGAACATGGCGGATGCCGTGAGCAAGGGACGCACCTCCAGCGGAGACCGCAGACCAACCAGCCGACTCACACGCGTGGACGTCGAGGAAATCCGACGTCGTCTCGACGACGGGGAAACAGGGGTGGCCCTCTCGTTGGCGTTCGGAGTGAGCACCTCGACCATCAGCAAGATCAAGACGAACCAGACGTGGGTGGCACGCGATGCTTGACCTTCGGATACCTGCCGACATCTGGCGATGGGTGCCCGACGATGGCTCCCAAGCGGTGATTGCCATCGTGGACGGCGACCGGGTGCTCAATCCGACCCCGAGCGGGACTCGACAGCGGGCTGACGAGATTTCGCCGATTCCGCCCGCTGAGTTGGTGGCGGCGACCACAGCAACCTGCGACACGTGCCAAGGGGAAGGCTTCGTTGGGCCAGGTCCGTGGTGCCTGCGTCAGCCCTGCCCGAATCCTCGGTGTCACGGTGGACGACTCACCATCGACATCAACGTCGAGTGCTTGCATTGCGGGGGATTCGCATTCGTTCAGCCCCACACGACGAAGTGCCAGCACTGCAACTACCATGGCACGCTGTCGGTGTCTGTCCTGGCCGACGTCGTACCGATCACCCGAGACATGATTCCGGCAGGCCGAGATGGGCTGGTCGTGATGTTGCCTCCAATGACGTCGCGAGTCTCCCGCCTTCATCGAGGGGATCGGTACTCTGACCTAGCTCCCGCCCACGTCGCTGCTCTCGAAGCTGTCCACGGTCCCCGTGACACGTGGCCCGGCCGATACGCCATCGTCGCCACCCCCGTTCCGTCCCCCCAACTCTCGAAAGGCGCCTAGTGGCCTCCTCCCGCCCCCTCGTCTACGCACACCCGGTCTCGTTCAAGCTGACCGACGAGCAGGCTCAGCGCGCCGAAGCGCTCCGATCGACGTTCGAAGATTCGACGTGGGCCGAGGTCGGCCGCTGGCTGTTCTCTGACCCCGAGGTCGGCGAGCTCATCGCCAAGCGGGTGCGCGGCAGCTAGGTCCGCTGCGACAGCTTGTCGAAGTCGGACGGCTGCATCTTCTCGATGGCGAGCCGGAGCAGCTGGTTGCGGTTCTCAACGGTGCCGGCTTCGACGCACCGTTCGGTCAGCCAGTTGAGTCGGGCGAGCTGCTCCTGGTTGAGGAGCATCGTGACGTGCTTGCCCTTTCGCTTCACAGCCATGTGGTGACACTACCACGAGCACGTGGTAACATCACGTCCATGGAAGCTGCGAGAGAGACTTACCCGAAACTGCACGCCAGCACGCACGGCCCTCGACATCAAGGCGAGACCTCCCGTCAGGCTCAAGCAGCGCTCGATGAGATCGACCGACTCCGAGAGACGCCGCCCCACCCGCACTGGGCGCCCACGCTGGTCCTCCCCGCCGGCGGGGCGATGGTCCGCATCGACGGAGAGTGGATCAACCTCGAGTTCGAGGACGCATCATGACCCACCCCGCCCGCTTCTCAGCCGAGATCGTCGACGTGTTCGCCGATCTCCTCCTCGCTGAATGGCCCGACTTCATGGGCCGGCCCGTCCTGCACGATCCGTTCGCCGGCAGCGGTGAACGTCTGCTCGAGCTGTGCAACCGGCTCAACTGGGGCTTGTTCTCGGGCACCGAGATCGAGGCCTCGTTCATCGAGGTCGACGGCGTCCTCCACGGCTCAGCCACTGACCCGTCGACGTACCCGCCGGTCCGGCTGCCCAACGAGACGGTCACGGGCGGCTGGGTGGTGATCACGTCGCCGGCCTACCCGAACGGCATGAGCGACCATCACGCCGCACGCGACGACTCGAAGCGGTACACGTACCGGAAGGCGGTCGCCGACATCGAAGGCGCCGATCGGCCGCTCCACGAGGACAACATGGGGCGCTACGGATATCGGGGCACTCGCCGCGAGGGGCGCAGTGAGAAGCGCAAGGCGTACTGGGACATCGCCGAGCGCTCGGTCCGCAACTGGGGCTCGGCCGCGATGGTGCTCCTCAACGTCTCGGACTTCGTCTACAGCCGCGACGGCGTCGAGCACGTCGAGCCGGTCGTCGCCGACTGGCAGGCCCTGATGCGGCGCCATGGATGGGACTACCAGACCGTCGTCCCGGTCGGCACGCGCCGGATGGGCAACGGGGAGAATCGCGACAAGCGCGTCGACGCCGAGTACGTGATCGTCTGTCGTCGGACGGAGGGCCCGTGATGCCGACGGATCGAGACGGTGGGTTCCTCGACCAGACGGTCACGCTCATCCGGTGCCCTCAATGCGAGCTGATGATGTCGAGAACGAAGACCGTTGAGTGCTCCGACAGCTGGACCGAGTGGCAGTGTTGGGATTGCGGTCACAGCTTCGGGGGCTTCTGCGACGGCGGACATCTCGACCTCGGGCTCACACCCAACCACACACCCAACCACACGCCAGGAGGCAACTCGTGACACCACTCATCCTGCATCACGCGAACTGCCCGGACGGCTTCGGTGCCGCCTGGTGGTTGGCGAAGAACCTGCCGCTGCCCGATCATCGGCCGGCGCAGATCATGCCCGCCGCCTACACCGACGACACCGCCCCGTTCGTCGAGGCTGCTCGCGACCGTCAGGTCTACATCGTCGACTTCTGCTTCCCGGGCGACGTGCTCGACGAGATCGTCAAGGTGTCGGTGGGGCTCACCGTCCTCGATCACCATCAGACCGCCCAGCAGTACGTCGACGACTCGCAGTTGGTGACGAAGTACCCGTCGATCGGGGCGCTCTGGGCCGACGACCCGTCCCGCATGGATGTGGCTGTCATCGACGAAGACCACTCAGGCGTCGGGCTCGTCGTGCAGTACGTGGAGCAAATCCGGCCAGTCACGTCCCACCCGACCTTCCTCGACAATCTGGAGGATCGGGACCTCTGGAGGTTCCAGCTGCCCGACACGCGCGACGTGTTCGCGGCGGTGACGGCGTTCGACTACACGTTCGAGAACTGGAACCGGCTCGCCGAACTGCCCCACGAAGAGCTGCGGACGATGGGCCGGCCCATCAACCTCTACCGCGACCGGCTGATCCGCCAGGTGTGCGAGGACGCGTTCCCGATCGTGATGGGTGTCGACGCCGAGGCGCTGTGCGTGTCGTCGCCGTACGCGATCGGGTCGGATGTGGCCGGCGAACTGGCGAAGCGCTCGAAGTCCGGCATCGGCGCCTACGTGATCCTCGAACCCGACGGCCGAGTCCAGGTGGGCCTGCGCTCGACACCCGACGGCCCCGACGTCGCCGAGATCGCCGAAGCATTCGGTGGCGGCGGGCACAAGCATGCATCGGGGCTCGAGGTCTCATCCGAGCAGATCCAAGGCTGGATGGCGTGATGAGCACCCAGGGCGACTACAAGCCTCGTCTCCCTCGTCTCCCTCGACTGCTGCGGCGGTTGACGCTGAATCACGACGGCCGCCCATTTCTCGACCGATGGGGGCTGGTCTGGGATCGTCTCGGCGGTTTCTACATCCATCACATCGCCGGCCCGGACCCAGGGCTCGACCTCCACGATCACCCGTGGTCGTTCGTCACCGTCGTACTTCGAGGCGCGTACACCGATCTGCAGGCTCCGATCAACGCCTGGGGCTCCGGCCATGCTCCTGCTCGAACTCATGATTGGGGTCGTGGGCGAACTCGCGTTCATCGGATGCCGCTCGGTGTCGCCCATCGAATCGTGGCCGTCGAGCCCGGCACCTGGACGCTCGTGCCTCGAGGCCCGACCCGTCGCGTGTGGGGGTTCTTTGTCGGCAACCAACGGGTCCCCTGGACCGAGTACGACTACGAGACCCGGCGCCCGTCGACCAAGAGTTGAGGTCGGATCACATCTCGCTGACGGCGATGTCGGCGTCTAGGGCGCGCTCGATCATGTCAGCGGTGCCCTTGCCGCCCGGGAACGCCAGGACCCCGACCGAGTGTCCGGCGTCGCGCCAGCGTTCGAGGAGCCGGATCATGTGGGCGTTGCGTCGCACGGCAGCCGCCGGGCAGTAGGTGGACCCTGACGGGTGTTGACGGCGATGCCCGGCCTCACACATCTCGGGAGCGCACGGGCCGCCCCAGTCGGCCGGATACGCCCGGCATACGATCCCTCGTTCGGCAGCACCGTCGGCTACCAGCCGGTCGGCACCTGACGCGTCGCCATGGAGGATCTTGAGGTCGGCGTAGAACGCCTGCAGGAAGTCGAGGGCTTCAGCGACGCGTGAAGCGTCGTCGAAGTCGCGCCCACCGGTAGCGGCGACATAGGTGGCCATTGGTCCTCCACTGGTCTCGGATGATGAAGCAGGCGACCGTCGACAGCACGGCGAGCGCGCCGAGCCAGACGATCACGAGTTCGATCAGCGATGCGGTCGCAACCATGCCGGGAACCTACCTGGCCTCGAGTGCGACGCGCAGTTCGACGACGGCAACACCCAGCGTGAACGCCTGCAGGGCCACGTAGGCGATCAACACCCACACGGCGGCGACTTCGAGCTGCCGGCCGGCCCGCCACGCCCACGCGCCCCAGCGAGCCCACAGCCAGTGTTGAGCGCCGCGGATCACGCGCCACACACCCCAGATCCAGATCAGCGAGCCGATCAGGCCGAGGCCGACGGCCCAGCGCAACCCGACGACGGGCCGCAGCGACGCCACGAGCGGGTCGAGCTGCACGCCGGCCGACCACGACGGGTCCGTCGCGACGAACAGTGCCCACGCGAACAGGGCGTCGATCACGGCGAGGCAGACGGCCGCGATCGCGATCGGCTTGCCGATCTGTCGGAAGGTGAGCTCGGTCTCCGGCCTGAACTCGGCGCCGATCTCCGAGGCGATGATCGGCCCGCTCATCGGAGCACCTCGGCCCGCTCGGTACCCCAGACGATCTCACCGTCGCGATCCTGGACCGGCTCACCGTCGCGGAACGACAGCGGGTGCCAGGTCAGAGTGATGCCTGGGGCCAGCTCCAGCTCACCGGTCCAGAACGCCTCGATCAGTCGTCGACACAA
>CAYTWC010000038.1:7956-11196 GCA_964441975.1 uncultured Acidimicrobiaceae bacterium
CGGGCGAGCCAA
Source organism: uncultured Acidimicrobiaceae bacterium (assembly GCA_964441975.1). Taxonomy (GTDB): domain Bacteria; phylum Actinomycetota; class Acidimicrobiia; order Spongiisociales; family UBA5794; genus UBA5794. The sequence goes on from CAYTWC010000038.1 coordinate 7,969, forward strand.
GGGGCCCCTGCAGTGCCTTCACCAGCCTCATGCCTGGAACGAGATCCCGAGACCAGCGTCGCCGGCCCCCGCTACCTTCGAGGTCGCCTTCGAGCGGGACGATGACGCGGTGCTTGCGATGCATGAAGTCGATCTGGCGCTCGGTCCAGCCGGTCGCTTCGATCAGTTCGGCGGTGCTGAGGGTTCTCATGAGGTTCCTTTCGCAGGAGGGTTCAAACAGTCCGGGCAGGTCGTCTTGGCATCCAGCGCCACCCACCCGGGTTGGCGGTCGTGGACCGGCGACACGATCTCGCGACCGCAGCGCGTGTGGACGATCTTGCCAGACCGCCCCTTCATCATGCAGACGGTCACGATGGCCGCCAGCGTTCGTCGCACGCCCTCGCGGCGACATCGGAGACGTGGGGGTGGTTGCGCTGGCACAAGACCCAGTTCCCACGAAGCCGGCGGATCGCGAACGTGATCCCCAACACGACCGCCACGACGGCGTGGGCGGGCCAGATGAAGAGGGCCAAGATGCCGGAGACCAGGCCGATGAGGGGCGCGGCGACCGCGGTGTCGGTCTCGTCGGTGACGGCTCCGATCCAGATGCCGGTCGTGCAGCACATCAGCGCCACGATGTAGCCGATGACGTCGTAGGTGCTCATGACGTGCCGTCGTGGGGGAGAGTGGATTCATGCATCAGATGCTCCGATCTGGGGGGTTGCGGGCTTCACGATCAGCTTCGAGCCGACGAAGACGGACCAGGAGTTGTCCATGACGATCGCGATCTCGGGCTTGCCGCCCAGGCGGTGCGAGATCGCGACGACTTCGGCGGTGACCTCGGAGCCTGGCTCGATGAGGTTGTCGATGAGGTTGTCGCGCAGGCGGAACTCTCTCGCGGGATGATCAGATTCGATCGCTGGCCCACGCGCACAAACCGGCTCGTAGGTCTCGTCGACGTAGGAGACCGATCGGCGCACACCCCACGTGTCGACGTACATCGGCTGGGAGATCTGGCCGGAACCGTCGACATCGAGGATGACGGCGGTGATCTCGACGCGGTGCTGGCCGGCGGGCTCGAAGGTCGCGTCGATGACATCGCCCTTGGCGAACCGGTGACGGACAACGACGCTGTGCTCCAGGCCAGGCCATCGGATTTTCGTTTCGTTCATGGAGTGATGTTACCACACCAACGCGTTGGTCTCCACCCCGCATTTCGGGGTATCACCACTTTGGTAAACCTCCTGCTCACCCCCGATTTCCGTGGTATCACCACCTGTTCCTGATCGAACGAGTGGTAACAGCATGAATCCTGGGCTGAGCACGACAGATCCCGCCCCATCTACCCACTTCAGAGCCGGCGCGGGGGGTCACGCGAGACGTGAGTTCACCTACCACCACCGAGCGATCAGGTAGTACCACTTCGAGACATGTCGAACCACGGAAGGTAGTACCAGGTCCCCTGAATTTCGACGTGGTGGGATTGCACGCGCTGTGTTCGGCTGGCTCGAGTGCGGAACCGGTCGGGGTTGCCCGCATCGTCTCGCGTGAGACGATGCGGGCGGGTCGATGGTCAGCCGATGGCCGCTGCCAGCTTGCGGGCCGCTGCGAGTGTGGTGCGTGAGCCCTTCGCGATGGCGAGCCCGTCGGCGAGTGTGGCCGAGTACCGGCCGGACTTCGCCCGGGTGATCGTGGCGACCACGTTGTCACCGCGCCGGACCTGGAGACGTTCACCGCGGTTGAGATGGTCTAGGAGTTCGGTCCAACCAGTCTCGGCGGTGGGTGCGTCCACGGTGCCGATGGTGCGGTCAGCGCGCTTGCGGCGACGCGCCTGGTGCGTGGTGTCCGGTCGAGTGTCGGCGCGGTGACCGTAGAACGCTCGCTCGACCTCGCCGGTCGGCGCGAGGAGAGGCGTCACCGTGAACGGCTGGCCGTCGATGGTCTGGACGCGTGGAGCGAGTCGAGACGCCTCGCTCCGGCGAACCTTCGGCGTCGTGAGCCTGGTCCGGGTCGGCCACCGCGTCACACCGGCCGTATGCGCTCCGTATACGGCCGTGTGCGTGGCGATCTCATCGAGCACGCCCGTGGACAGCCACGCGCCGATCGTCGACCGGTGACGGGCCACAGGGGACGACAGCGTGTCATCCTCCGTTGGCGTCACGATCTCCGCGAACGCTCGCACGTCCGTGCCCAACAACGCGGGGACACCGAGCGGACCGTACGCCGCGTCAGTCAGCCTGGTCACTGCCAGCGCGTCGCGGCCCACATTCGTCCGGCGCGTCTGGTCAAGCTGGCGCTTGAGCAGACCAGGATGCACTGTCACATCGTCGGTCGACGGAGCGAACACCTCTGGCAACTCGCACACGTGCGGCCCGAACGCGGTCACGCCTTGCACATGCGCTGTTCCGTACCGGCGGACCGTGATCGCAGTCCTGCCAGAGTTCGACCGCTTCGCGGTGACCTCATGCGACTTGCTCCCGTGGTAAGCGTCCGGCACCGGCGACGCGCCATAGTCGGCCGCCTCACCAGGTCGACCGTCCGCCATGTAGGCACGCCGGACCTGAGCGGACCGCTCGTCGTTGCGAAGCTCACGCAACTGACGGCACGCACGCAGCCCAGTCACGGCGTCCACGCCGGGCAGCGCACGCCGGACAGCGTCCACCAGTGAGATCGCCGTATCCCGATCGACCGGCGTGTAGATGGGTGACTCTTCCATGATTGATCCTCCGTTGTTCTCGCAGAACGTTCAGGTACATCCCGAACACTTGTCATGGTACCACCATCGGCGTGCACGCGTCGACACTTGACCGCGGATCACGCACTTTCGGGCGTGACGTGGCGCACCTTCGGCGTTCGCTTGAGGCTCACGTCGTCGTTGCATGCGTTGCTTGGGAGTGAGCTCTACTGGCACGTGTCGGAAACTGTCCGTCTGTCTGGCGTGTCATGGTGAGAGCGCATTGAAGCGTCGGGCCGAGTGATCGGTTCGGCGTGGCGATGCGGTCGAGGGTTCGGGCCGATGGGCGCCGGGCGTGACGGTGCGTGAGCGTGCGAGCCGATGTGAGCGTGAGCGCTTGCAACGGTGAGCGCGCTTGCAACGTATGCATAGGCGTGCGAGCTGGCGCGAGCGCGCTGGCTCGGGTATCGGCCGGCGCTTGCACGAGCAAGCGGTTCGGCACGGCCTGTCCGCTCGACAAGGGGGGGGGGGGGGGGGGGGGGGGGGGGGGGGGGGGGGGGGGGGGGGCGGGGCGG
>CAYTWC010000039.1:0-10919 GCA_964441975.1 uncultured Acidimicrobiaceae bacterium
GTGGTAATACACGACACGCGGTTCGACCCATGTGGGATCGTAGGGGTCGTAGATCCCGGGTGCGTTCTCGACCCGAACGATTGCGCCGTTGTCGTACTCGGGTCTCCAGACCGGGGATGGGTCGCGTTCTTCGAGTAGCTGCTGCCTGACGGCGTTCGCGTCGGTCGGTCCCACCCACAATGCGCCGTCGACCTTGGATTGAACAAACGCCAAGGATTCATCCAGGTTGCCGCGCACGTACGCTGCTTCCGATCCGAGGGATCCGAGGCTCTCTCCGAACGCGACAAGCCGTGGCCGGTCGTCCTCCGGCAGTTCCTCCCACCACGCCACCACAGCCTCGTTGATCGCCACTCCGGCCTCGGTGGATGTCGCTGTGTCAAGAATGAACGAGATCCAGCTGGGTAGGAACGAGTACTGCATGGCCGCAATTGCGGTATCCCCGCGCCACATGTACTCAAGGGCGGCGGCTGCCATGGGGTCGACCCATCCTGTTCCGGTTGTCGCAACCACAGCCACAACAGCGCGATCGCGGGCATTGGTCCTGTCGAGTTCGTCGACCACCAGTTGGGCGCGTTCTGCCGGTGAGTCGGCGGACTTCAAGCCTGCATACACCCGGATGGGAGTTCGTATCCCTTCAGCGTTGCCGTAGTAGGTGGACAGTTCAGCGACCGACACGGCGTCACCAGCGAAGGTGCGGCCCTGATACCCGAGGTCATCCCAGTCGACGAGCGAGTCCGGTGACCCGGAGGACTCGGGATTGGTCGGCTGCTCGACACCTTCGAGTGTTGTCTCATCCCCACCTTCGAATCTGGCATTGGCGAACGTCGCCAGCCCGCTGCTCGCAACAAAGAGGTAGGCGCCGGCGACAACCACAAGTACCAGAGCGGATGTAGCAACCCTTGCCACCCAGACGGGGATACGCCGCTCGAATGCGACGTCCACCCTCCAGACGAGCCAAGATATCGATCGGCCGACGGCGAGGAGGATGGCTCCGAACGCCACCGTCCACACCACAGCGAGCAGTCCGTTCACCAGACCGATCGGATCGACTCCGACCAGCTCGCCCTGCTCTGTCTGCCAGGTCGGCCATAGGACAACCATGACGGACAGGATCGCGCCGACGATCCCGACGATCGTCCACCGGACCCATGTCGGTATCGCGTCGTCGCCGACTGCAACTCCGAAGCGCCCGAGCGCCCATTTGGCGACGAACCAGAACAGCACCGCCACCGCATACCCGAAAGCGAACGAGAGGGCTGAAACAACACCCTGCATCATTGCCGAGCGAGGCAGCAGGCTCGATCCAAGGGAGAACCACAACAGCACGGCGCCGAGACCAAGACCTGCGACTGAGAGGGGTGCGACGATGGTCCGGAGGTACTTCGGTGCTGTCCGTGTTTCTGTCATTTCTGCGGGTACCGTCCGTCGGGCGGCGTTCGTGTCCGCCGGTGTCTCGATGGGTAGGGAGTGACCCTAGTGGTGTGGATGACCGGTCGGGGGTCGGACAGACGTCAGCGGTGCACCCAAACCGTCTGGGAGTTCAATGACGTGACGGAGGGATGTTCTGGTTGTGTCGAAAGACGTTGTTCGGGTCGAAACGGTCTTTGAGCGCCACGAGGCGGTCGAACCGATCTCTTCCGTAGACAGCCCTGAGGGCATCGGTGCCCTGCTGGGTGAGGAAGTTGACATAGCCGCCACCGATCGCATGTGGTTCGATCTCGGCGATGGCTGCTCTGGTCCAGTCGCGATGGGAGGCATCCTCGGTCTCATCGACCCAATGGACCGCGTAGTTGATGAGGAAACGCGCGTCGCGACTCGGGAACGCTCCGAGACCCTCGCCGCGTGCCACGGCTCCGCCCAGCTGGAAGAACCCGAGAAGACTCAGCGGCGACGAAATAGCCCGGAGATGCTGATCGAGAAGGTCGATGACCGGATCGGTGAGATCCGCGATCGGCGCGGACTTCCAGTAGTACCGATCACCGACAGGGTTCGCACCTTCGAGGATCCCTTGGTGTTCGAGCATGGGCTTTGGGCCGAGCGTGTCCGCCAGCGGCTGCGCCAGGGTTCTCAACGGACCGACGACAGCCTCCCCGGCATCCGGGTCACCGAGCCAGACCGCACCGATCATCACGATCGGCTGACCGACCAGGTCCGCTGGAATCCAAGCAACAGGTGGAGCGATCCGCAGGAACACGATGGTCGTCAAATCGTCGGGTGCTTCGGCCACAGCGTCTCGGTAGCCACGCAACACCTCGACTGCGTCATCGCCGTGGTAGATGACGAACCCGGCGACGACCGTCGGGGCTACCGGGTGCGCAGTGAACTCGAACTCGGTCACGACGCCGAAGTTTCCGCCGCCGCCGCGCAGCCCCCACATCAGGTCCGGGTGACTCTCGTCCGTCGCCCGCACGATCTCCCCGTTCGCCGTGACCAGGGAGACCGCGGTGAGGTTGTCACATGTGAGGCCGTACTTGCGCATGGTCCACCCGACGCCCCCGCCCAGTGTGAGCCCGCCCACGCCCGTGTCGTGATCGATCCCGGCGGGAGTGAGGTATCCGAACGGAAGGGTGCCTCGGTCGAGGTCACCGAGTTTCGCACCACCTTGAACGCGCACGCGGCCAGTGTCCGGATCGAGCTTGACGCCGTTCATCTCGGCGAGGTCGATGACGATCCCACCTTCGACGATCGCACTCCCTGCGACATGGTGTCCTCCGGCGCGGACGGACAGCGGCATGTTCTCGGCGACAGCGAAGCGAACGGCGGCAGCAACGTCAGCGGTGTCCGAACATGTCGCGATGATGGCCGGATGTCGGTTGACCTGACCGTTCCAGACCCGACGGGCATCGTCGTAGTGCGACGTCGACGGGTCGTGGATGGTCCCCCGGAAGGAGGCGGCAAGGCTGGTCAGGTCGTAGGTCTGTGTCATGTGCCGAGCGTACGGCCATCGCACCTGGGTCGGGTAGTTCGAAAATCGAACCGCTGGATGCGTCGCGAACTGCCATACTCGACCAATGCCCACGTATGGCCAATACTGCCCCATTGCCAAAGGCGCCGAGCTCCTCGGTGACCGCTGGACATTGCTCATCGCCCGTGAACTTCTCTTCGGTCCCGTCCGATTCAACGAGTTCGAACGCGGGTTGCCCGGAATCTCCCGATCGGTTCTGGCCACGAGGCTGCGAAGGCTCGAACGCGACGGGATCATCGAGAAGGCGCCGAGCAACGAGGGATACAGGTTCACAGAGATAGGGGAGACGCTGCGTCCGGTCCTCAGGGCGATCGGCGAATGGTCGGCGGCGTGGATGATGGGAGACCCGGAACCCGCGGAGGCCGATGCCGAGTTGCTCATGTTGTTCATCTCTCGTCACGTCAACACCGACGAACTCCCCGCCGGCAAAACCGTCCTGAGCTTCGAGTTTGCGGACGACCCCCGCCGGTTCTGGCTGACGATGGAGCGCGATGAGGTGTCCGTGTGTCTTGAGGATCCTTGTCTGCCCATTGCTCTCATCATCCGCGCACCTGTGCGGGATCTGTATCGCGTCTACATGGGGAGAACCTCGCTCCGTGCTGCCCTGAGTGAAGGATTGGTCGAACTCCACGGACTCCCTGCCGATCGGCGCCGATTTGCTGCATGGATGCTCTGGAGCAGCTTCGCTCCAACCGTCGCCGAGGCCTCCGCACGCAGTTGAGCTCACGGTCGCACAGAGCGACTGGACGCAATCCGTCGTACAATGTCTTCACACCAAGCGCCCGTAGCTCAATTTGGATAGAGCGTCTGACTACGGATCAGGAGGTTGGGGGTTCGAGTCCCTCCGGGCGTGCCATTGGAACCCTTGCTATGCAGGGGTTTCTTCGCGTACACGGTTGGAAGGCGCACAGAAGCATCTGGGTGTAGCGAACCACTGGCCCCGGCTTGGAGAGTTGTGCAGGGACACTCGTCGCGGTCGGGCGTGTGATGACAACCAGGATCGGTCCTTCCGGTACCGTGGGCGTGTGGAAGCAATGCAAGCCGCGATGCGTGAGCGCTACGGGTCGCCCGACGTCGTTCAGATTCGAACGATCCCGGTACCTACGCCTACCGAAGATCAGGTCGTGGTCAAGGTGCGTTGGGCGTCTGTGAATACGGCCGACCTCGACCTGGTGCGCGGCGTGCCGCCCGTCGCGCGGTTGGGCTACGGATTGAGGCGACCACGAAACGGTCGGTTGGGTGCCGACATGGTGGGCGAGGTAGTGGACATCGGGAGTGCGGTTGAGGGCTACCGGCTCGGAGATGTCGTGTGGGCGGATCTGTTCGATGTCGGGCATGGGGCCTTCGCCGAGTATGTGTGCGTTCGAGCAACATCCCTCCGGCACAAGCCTGATCGATTGGACGACAAGGCTGCCGCAACGTTGCCCCACTCCGGCCTCCTGGCGTTGCAAGCCCTCCGCCATGGGCGCATCCAGCCGGGAGAGTCGGTCCTGATAAACGGAGCCGGGGGGTGTGTCGGTCACTTCGCCATCCAGGTTGCCAAGGCTCAGGGAGCGGACGTCATCGGTGTCGATCGACCCGAGAAACTCGCGTTTGTGAGTCAGGTCGGGGCCGATAGGGTCGTCGACTACACCATCACTGACATCACTCGTGGAGGCGAGCGCTTCGATGTGGTTCTCGATATCGCCGCAACGAGATCACCGCTCGCATTTCGACGCATCCTCAATGACGATGGTCGGTATGTCCACCTTGCCCGTTCCTTGGCAGGGTTCTTCGGCGCCGCTGCGTCGGGTGCCGCCACAAACCGGTTCGGGACGTCGCGGATCAGCAACTTCCCTTGGAAATCGAACAACGAAGATGATCTCGCGGAGATCGGCGAGTTGGTTGAACGCGGCCAAGTCATTCCGAGAATCGACCGGACCTACGAGCTTGCCCAGCTTCCCAAAGCTCTTGAGCGTCACGCCGCCGGCGAAGCCCGCGGAAAGATCCTGATCTCGATCGGCGGCGGCTGAATCACAGATCACGATCTCGACGAGATCCTGGCCTCGCGTCTGGCGCGCTGATCATCGGGTGCGCGCAGCTGGAGTGAGAACCACCGTCATCGGCCGAAAGTACGAACGCGCTATCAACTGCGGGACGACCCGATCACAGCCCTGCGGCCGATGACGCGGGACGGCGATTGCGACATGGTGACAGCAGCCCTCACACGAGGGCAGCAGTCGAACGGCTCCAGCGGCCGATTCTTCGTTCAGCGCATGAACGACCTGCCATCACCAAGTCGCAAGGAGAACAGCATGATCACCACCGGAACCAAGTCCAGGATCCGTGGGAGCGAGAACGAGCCCGGCAGGCTCGTCCGACCCTTCGGGATCACAGCAGCGCCCCTCACGGGCATGGCCGGCTTCCAGACAGCTCTCGCACTGGGAGCACCGTGGGGGGACCACGTCTGGGGACGTTCGTTCGCTGGTTCTGCCCGCATGCGGGCAGGGAGGTGATAGCGGTGTTGCGATTCGTCGCGGTCCTTGCGTTCCTGAGCCTCGGTGTTGTCGGCCATGCAGGTGTGGCCGAGGCTTCGATGGAGGACTTCATCGATGGTGAGATGCCCGCCGCTGGCGTACCGGGCTTGGCATATGCCGTCGTGGCCGACGGCGAGATCACCACAGTTGGTGCGTACGGTGTCGTCAGGATCGGAGGTGACGTCAAAGTCACCCCTGACACGCCGTTCTCGACCGGATCGATCTCCAAGAGCTTCACGGCACTGGCCGTCATGCAACTGGCTGAGACCGGTGCGGTGGATCTGGACACGAAGGTCTCTCAATACCTCGACGGCTTCTCGGGTCGGCCCGCTGGCGTGATCACGATCCGGCAGCTGCTCAGCCACACGAGCGGGTTCTCGACAATCCAAGGAAACGCCTCGTATGCGGACGCTACCAGCGGGAAGGACGACCTTGCCCTCCGAGTCGATGGTCTTGCAGAGGTAGACCTCGAATTCGAACCCGGCGAACGGTGGGAGTACTCGAATGCGAACTACCAGATCCTCGGCCGCCTGATCGAAGTCGTCAGCGGGCAGGCATACCAAACCTACGTCACAGCCAACATCCTTGAGCCGGTTGGAATGGAACACAGCTTCGTCGCCGACGGTGAGATCCATGATTCCATGGCGACAGGACATCGCCCGTGGTTCGGCACGAGACGACCGCTACCCAGCAGCCCGACACACCGAGGAACGGCCCCTCAAGGTGGGGTGGTCGCAAGCGCCAGCGACCTCGCGCTCTATATGCAGGTGATGGTGAACGGCCAGGACGACGTGCTGAGCGCGAAAGGCAAGGCGCTGATGATGCGACCGGCCAGCGCGGTATCGCCCTTCTACGGCTTCGGCTGGCACCTGGATACCCGCGATGGGACCGTGTGGCATGCCGGGGCGACGCCGGGTTTTGAAACGCTCGCCACGATGATTCCCGGCGAGAGGAAGGCAGTTGTTGTACTAACCAACGCCGGCAGCGGAGTTGGCTTCGGAGAAACGACCCAGCTCCGACTCGGCATCACCGCTTCCGCGTTGGGGCTCGACTACGACGGCGAGGGGTCCCAATGGCCCGAGAAGGCTCTGTTCGTCGGGGTGGCGCTCCTACCGATCGTCTACGTTCTCAGCATGATCTGGGCGTGGCGTCGCCGTGTCGAGATACGTGCCAAGTTGCAGGCGGGCGTCTCCGGACTGTTCAGCTTGTGGTTCCCTCTGCTCACCACGCTTGTCGCGGCGTGGGCCTTTCTCTGGCTGGTGCCGAGTCTCACGGGTGCGCCGCTCAGCACGATACGGCTGTACCAACCCGACTGGGGTTTGGCGTTGATTGCAGCCGCAGTGACCGGTGTGCTGTGGGCAGTGTTCAGGCTCGGTGTGGCCTACACCGGCAATTCTGGCTCCGCTGAGTCCCGGCGCAAAGAGGCCCGCGCGTAGACTCATGGCATGCTGAGGACACGGTTCACGGAGATGTTCGATGTGCGCCATCCGGTGATGTCGGCACCGATGGCTGGTCACAGCAGTGTTGGTCTCGCCGCGACCCGCAGAACCGCGCACGGGCTGAGGCGCCTTCAGTCGTCCCGCGGTGCAATGCCGTTGACGGCGAGGTTGCCTCGAGGATTCAGGAGGAGACATACATGAAACTGAACGGCAAGACGATCGTCGTCACCGGTGGCGGGAACGGCATGGGTCGCGAGTTGACGCTCGGGCTTGTCGAGCGGGGTGCGCGTGTCGCAGCGATTGACATCCGTCAGGAAAGCCTTGACGAAACGGCTGCTCTTGCGGCGGCCGGTGATCGTATCGCGACATTCGTCGTGGACGTGACGGACCGCGAAGCAGTGCTGGCGCTGCCTGCGCGGGTCATAGACGCTCTTGGCGCCATAGACGGCGTGATCAACAATGCAGGGATCATCCAGCCGTTCGAGAAGGTCAACGACCTTGCGTTCGACGTGATCGATCGGGTCATCGACATCAATCTTGTCGGTCCGATCAACATGATCAAAGCATTCCTCCCCCACCTCCTCGAACGCGGCGAAGCCCACATCGCCAACGTCTCGAGCATGGGTGGCTTCCTGCCTGTTCCGGGTCAGACGATCTATGGAGCGTCGAAGGCAGGTGTGAAGCTCTTCACCGAGGGGCTGTACGCCGAACTCCTGGACACGAACGTTGGCGTTTCGGTGATTCTGCCTGGTGGTGTGACCACAGACATTACGAAAAATTCCGGGGTCGAGATGCCAGAGATGTCCATGGAGGACACTGAGAAGATGTCGAGTCGCGGTGTGAGTCCCAAGGAAGCGGCCAAGATCATGCTCGACGGAATCGAGTCCGACCGCTTACACATCTTCGTCGGCAACGACTCGCGCATGATGAACATCGCGACTCGCGTTGCGCCGCGACGCGCGACTCACATGATCAAGAAGCAGATGGGCGATCTCCTCTCGAAGTAGTCAGGGTTCGTGTGGGCTGGACTTGGGCGGGCAACAGCCAACCTGACCGGCACCCTTCGTACAGGCCCGACCGGCGAGGATCGCCCGCGTGTCTAGGCGCCGATACCTGCGGCGAGGAGTGTGGCAGCGACCAGCGGCGGGAACGGCTCCTCCAGTGACACGAAGGCACCGACGACAGTGCTGTCGCCGTCACGGTGGGCCACGACGTCGAGGAACAGATCGACGGAGCGTGATTCGACCGTACCCGTCCAGACGATCCGCACACCGAAGTTTGCACCCGGGACGGATACGTCTTCGGTGGTGAGTTGCAGGTCAGCTTCGATCGGGAGCAGGTCGATCAGCCATGACAGATACCGACTCGCGAGGCACGCCCGTCCGTCGGCACGTCGGGTCATGATCTCGATTGCGGTGAACGCCCTCGTTGCAGCTTCCTCGGACTCGAACACCCGTGTCTCGAAGAACGCCTTCGGGGGGAACAGGGGATCGAACAGGGTCGGAGGAGCATCCAGAACCGTCGAATACGCCGCGACGCTGATGTCATCCAACGCTGTGCCCTCGAGCAGGTCAGCCGTACACAAGGAAACGAGGATTCCGGCGAGGTCGTCGTCCGAGGAACTGGTCAGGGTGTCAGCTTGTGTCACCGTCCAACCTTCTGGCGCCGCGGCGGCGATCGCATCCGAAGCGACGAGTGCCTGCGAGTCTTCCTCGGCCACCGTGGTCGTCGTCGTGATTGGTGCGCGGGTCGTCGTCGTAGTCTCCGGTGGCAGCGTCGTTGTCGTCGCCTCACCCATGGTGGTCGTGGTTTCCTGCCCCGGTTCCGTCGTGGTCGTGCCGTCGAGCGTGGTTGACGGGAGGGAGGGCAATGAACTGGGTAGGTTGCTGCCGTCGCCGTCACAGGCGGCGATGAGGGCGGCGAGGGCGATGATGAGGGGAATCAGTCGTTTCATGTTCGGCACCGTAGCGCGGAGCCGCTCTATAGCCGCGATCCCTAAGCAACCAGTAACGCCCGTCTACTCGGGTGCCTCGAATAGCGTGAGTTGCATCCCGTCGGGAGCCCGCAGACGAGCGTTTCGATCGCCCCACGGTGTATTCACAGGCGGAGCAACCTGCTCGGCTCGACCCGACAGGAGTCTCGCAGAGACCGTGTCGATGTCGCCGACTTCCAGCGCGAGCCGGATCGTCCCTGCGACGCGGCTTCCGGCCTCGATCTGATCGACGAACGCCGCCTGACGCTCGTCGAGTATCTCAAGCGTTGCACGACCGGCGTCGAGCAGCACCACCCTGCCGTCGTCCGAGCTCCAGTCAGCGAGTTGCTCGAGGCCGAGCGCGTCGCGGTAGAACTCGACGGCTTGCTGGAAGTCGTCGACGGTCATCGCTACCCGCAGTTCTGTCACTGTGCCCATGGTCGGCTACCTCCTCGGTTGCGCTTGTACCGCCCGCCGATAGCTCAGCGGAGTCTCTCCCGTCCACGTCTTGAACGCTCGCTGGAAAGCGCTCTGATCGCTGAAGCCAGTCAAGAACGCAACCTCCACCAGCGAATTGCGACCATCGGAGAGCAGGGATTCTGCCACATCGCGTCGGGCGCGTTGGTTGATCTCGCGGAAGCTCACACCGTCGTCGGCGAGCCGTCGATGGAGCGTTCGTTCGCTCATACCGAGTCGTCGAGCGACGTCGGCTCTGGTGACCTGACCGTCGGGAAGCGAGTCGACCACCACACGATGCACACGTTCTGCGACCGACGTCTCCAGCTCGCTGTGACGCCGGTCGTTGAGTTCTGCGATGAGGTAGGCCGACAGCCCTTCGTCCGCCAGTCGCGATCGTGTGTCGAGGGTCTGTTCGTCGAACACCAGGCTGTTGGTGGTCGACTCGAATCGAACCGGGCATCCGAAGAACGCCCAGTGCTCGGCTGTCGAGGTGGGAGTCGTGTGGCGGAACGTCACCTCGATCGGTGCCACCCTCGGACCTCCGATCTGCCGGAGCACTGACAAGACAGCAGCGAGCGCACATTCGTTTGCGAGTTGGGCACCACGACGGTGGTGGGGCCGGGCCATGGTGAGGGTTGCGCCAAGCGTCGACGCGCGGAGCTCGTATTCCAGCGTGTCGCTCGCCACCAGGATGTACCGTGCCAGTCGGCCGAGGGCATCGCGAATGTCGTTTGCGGTTTTGATGGCGAGGCCGAATGCGCCGAGATCGTCGACGCGCAATGTTTCGGCGTACCGAAACGGAAGGCCGTGGTCTTCGGCGTCGGTGGCCCGTTCGATCATCGCGTAGTACGCGTCTGCCTCGACCATTTCACGGGAGGCTGTCACATGGTCGACTCGCGGAGACAGCCCAACGCTGGCAAGGAGCTGCTGGTGCGTCTCGGGTCCGCGTGTCGCCTCGATGATCCTTCGTACGAAGGCTCCGTCGACCTGGCTCATCCCGGCGCTTCCCTTGCGGGGCCGGCCGCGTCAAACCCGACGCGACTGTGGTCGTCGAACCGCTCGTCGCCCACCGTCGCTTCTGAGTTGCTCTGACTACGTCCTGACATCGCCTCGACACTGTACCGGGGACCGTGGCCGGAATTGTCAATACAAAGGCCTGAGCCGCCAAGACGCCGGTCGGTCGTCTCCATACCTTGGTGTGTGTCAGATACGACGACAAGGAGGACGGTATGACCACCCAGACGACGAGAACGATGTCAGCGATCGGCCACGACCGATATGGACCACCTGCGGACCTTGAGATCCGGGACGTCCCGGTGCCGACCCCTTCTGACGGCCAGGTCCTCATCCAGGTCCGAGCAGCAGGCATCAACCGGGGCGACGGGCTTGCGATCGAGGGAATCCCGTACGCCGCGCGACTGTCCTACGGGCTCACCCGCCCGAAGCACGGGATCCCCGGAACTGACATGGCAGGTACCGTGGTCGACTTCGGTCCGGGTGTGTCCGGGCTGACTGTCGGCGACGAGGTCTTCGGCTGGGCGACGGGTTCCTTCGCCGAATTCGCCGTC
>CAYTWC010000040.1:0-10843 GCA_964441975.1 uncultured Acidimicrobiaceae bacterium
ATTGGCATATCCGTCGCCAAACACTGCTCGCAGGTTCCGCTCGCTCCGTTCTTGGAGTCGGCCTTTCCCCGTCCACACAGCGGGAAGAGTCACCAAGAAGGAGAGGGTGAGGGCGACGATGACGATGAGGAACAGGGCATCATCTGTCATGGCAGTTTGACCCTAAGAGCTGTCAGCGGGGTTAGCGGGCGGCGGATCGGTACACACATATCCGGCATTATGCATACTCGGTTGTGCGAGAAACCAGCGTCGGTAGCGCTACGAAAGGGACCGAAGGGCAGCGATCTGTTCGGCGACTGAAACCATCGAGCCCCCACCGGGGGTGATGCGCCGCTCCACCGACACACGCGGATCGGCTCGTTCGAGGTCAACTGGGGTGAAGCGGCCATCACAAGCGATCAACTCGTCGGGTGAGAGATCGTCGAATGTGCGTCCCTCAGCAACAAGGGATGACACGAGCCCTCCGACGACGTGGTGTGCTTCGCGGAAAGAGACACCCCGTTCGACGAGGACCTCCGCGAGATCGAGCGCAGTCACCCAGGCGTCCGGCTCTGGTGCGTGGAACTCGGCGGTCCCCACCATGCCCCCGAGTGCTGCGAGGGAACCAGCAAGGGCGTCGTCGGCATGGAACGCAAGACGCTTGTCCTCCTGGAGGTCTCGGTTGTAGGTCATCGGCAGACCTTTCTGGAGCGCGACGATGGCTGTGAGGTCGCCGATGACCGCAGCCGTCTTCCCCCGCACCAACTCGGCGATGTCCGCGTTCTTCTTCTGGGGCATCGCGGACGACCCGGTCGTGTACGCATCGGCGAACGTCACCCACGAGAACTCCGACGAACACCACAAGATGAGTTCTTCCGCCAGCCGAGAAAGGTGGACCATCGCCTGGGTGGCACACCAGATGAACTCACCCACGAAGTCCCGTGACCCGACCGCATCCATCGAGTTCGTGAACACGCCGGCCATTCCGAGTCGCTCAGCCGAATCCGCCGGGTCGAGCGGAAGCGAGGACCCACCGGATGCACCGGCACCGAGCGGCGAAACATCGATCCTTGCGCGGGCATCCACAAATCGATCGGCATCGCGCGACAGCATCCACGCGTACGCCAGCAGATGGTGGGCCAAGGGGATCGCCTGGGCCTGCTGGACGTGCGTGTACGACGGTACGACGGCGTGGCCGACGAACTCGGCCTGATCCACGAGGACCTTGACGAAGGCCCGCAGCTCAGCGGCCCGCTCGGTCGCCGACCGCGTGAGATACATCCGGACATCGAGTGCGACCTGATCGTTGCGCGACCTTCCGGTGTGGAGCTTCCCAGCGAGATCACCAATGATCTCACCCAGCCTTCGCTCGACGGAACTATGGACGTCCTCGTCGGTGTCGAGGAACACGAACGACCCGTCGGCAGCCTCGGATGCGATCTGTTCGAGACCCTCCACGATGGTGGCGGTCTCGTCGTCCGTGAGGAGTCCGACCTTCCCGAGCATCGAAGCATGACCAATCGAGCCCGCGACGTCATCGGCGAGTAGACGGCGGTCAGTGTGGTCAACCGTGAACGCCCACAAGGACTCAGCGGGACCTTCGGTGAATCGTCCACCGGACCACAACGACATGACTACTCCCCTGCGCCGATTCGCTTCTCTGCGAATGTACGCAACCGCAGCGACTGAAGCCGGATGAATCCGTCTGCGTCCGCCTGGTTGTACACGTCGTCGGCCTCGAATGTGACCGTCGCCTCGTCGTAGAGCGCATGTGTATCAGAACGACGACCGTCGACGATCGCCTGGCCCTTGAAGAGCTTGATCCGCGCCTCACCGGTCACGGGTTTCTGGAGATCGTCCATGAACTGCTGGAGCGCTTCACGCTCGGGTGCGAACCAGAACCCGTTGTACACCATCTCGGCGTACCGATTCGACAGTTCGTCACGAAGGTGCGCCACCTCGCGGTCGAGAGTCAACGACTCCACCGCGCGATGGGCGTGGTAGAGGATCGTGCCCCCGGGTGTCTCGTAGACGCCGCGGCTCTTCATGCCCACGAATCGGTTCTCGACGATATCGATCCGGCCGACACCATGCCTTCCACCGAGTTCGTTGAGCTTGGTGAGGATCGCAACCGGTGACATCGGTACGCCATCGATCGATACCGGATCTCCGGCCTCGTAGCCGATCGTCACGAACTCCGGTTCGTCCGGTGCGGCTGTCGGGTCGGTGGTCATCTGGAACATGCCTTTCGGCGGACCGTTCCAAGGATCCTCGAGGACACCGCCCTCATAGGAGATATGAAGGAGGTTGGCATCCATCGAATACGGTTTCTCGGGTGTGACGGAAATGGGGATTCCGTGCTCCTCGGCGTAGGCGATACAGTCCGCGCGGCCCTTGAGATCCCACTCACGCCACGGCGCGATGACCTTGATGTCCGGTTTGAGTGCGTAGGCGGACAATTCGAAACGGACCTGGTCGTTCCCTTTGCCGGTCGCTCCGTGCGCGATTGCGTCCGCTCCGGTGGCGATGGCCGCTCGAACGAGGCCTTTTGAGATCACGGGCCGCGCGAGCGAGGTCCCCATGAGGTAGTAGCCCTCGTACAACGCCGACGCCCGGAAAGCGGGGAAGACGTAGTCTCGGACGAATTCCTCGGTCAGGTCCTCGCAGATCGCCTCGGTCGCACCCGTCTCGAGCGCCTTGACCCTTGCCTCCTCGGTCTCTTCCCCCTGGCCGACATCGGCGGTGTACGCCACGACCTCGGCGCCATACTCCTCTTTGATCCATCGGAGGATCACGGACGTGTCGAGGCCGCCGCTGTACGCAAGCACGACCTTCTTGATATCCCTACTCATCAGTCTTTTCCTTCTATTCGATCTGCGATCGTCCTGGCCCCAACTGCTTCGTCGGCGATGACGAGAATCGTGTCGTCGCCCGCAACCGTCCCGAGGACACCGTCGATGTCTGCCGCGTCGATCCGACTGGCGACCAGGTGTGCACCACCGGGAGGTACCCGCATCACGACCATCGTTCCCGAGATGGCGATGGTTTCGACGAACTCGTCCACGGCGTCGTACAGGGCGGACAACTTCTGATCGTCGGCCTCCGCCGTGCCCAGCCGGTACAACAGTCGACCACCGACACGCACCCGGGTCGCGCCCACGGCGTCGAGGTCCCGCGAGATCGTCGCCTGGGTGACGTCGAAGCCCCGAGCGTGCAACGCATCGCGTATCGCCGCTTGCGTTTCGACCTCGGAGGTGACGAGGAGCGACCGAATCGTCCGCCTGCGGGTGAGCGTGTCCGCCCTCATGCGCTGTCAGCCGTGATCATGGTGCCGATGCCTTCAGGGGTGAAGATCTCGAGCAGGAGCGAGTGCTGGATGCGGCCGTCGAGGATGTGTACCTGTCCCACACCGCCGTCGATTGCCGACAGACAGGCGTCGATCTTGGGCAGCATCCCTGCCGACGCAGCACCCGAAGCTGCCAGCTCTGCAAGCTCGGGTTTTGAGATCCTGGAGATGAGGCTCGAGTCGTCACCGAAGTCTCGGTAGAGCCCTTCGACATCGGTGAGGAAGACGAGCTTCGAAGCGCCGATCGCAGCGGCGAGCGCCCCGGCGGCCGTGTCGGCGTTCAGGTTGTACGACTTGCCGTCATTTCCCCGCGCGATCGGAGCCACCACAGGCACATACCCCTGGGCTTGGAGCCCTTCCACGAGGTCGACGTTGACCGCGGACACCTGCCCGACGTATCCGAGGCGAGCGTCCTGTTGCTCGGCGAGGAACAGGTTCGCATCAAGACCCGAGATACCGGTCGCAAGCGACCCATGGTTGTTCACCAGCCGGACGATGTCCGGGTTGATCTCACCCACGAGCGTCGACTGGACCACCTTCATGGTCTCTTCGTCGGTGACACGAAGACCCTCGACCCATTGGGGCTCCATGCCGCGTTGCCCCATCGCTCTCGAGATGTGAGGACCGCCACCGTGGACGATGATGGGGTTGATGCCCACGTAGTGGAGCATCGCGACATCGTCGGCGAACGTTGCACGAAGGTCTTCATCGATCATCGCGGATCCGCCGTACTTGATGACGACGGTGGTTCCCCGGAACCGCCTGATGAACGGCATCGCCTCGGAGAAGATCCCCGCCTTGCCCATCGTCGACGCGATCCTCGGTTTGACTGGTGACGGAACGGAATGACCGGTCACGGCATCCACCCTTCGGTTGTGAGTCCGGCCGCCTCGTCGAGGCCGAACATCAGATTGGCGCATTGCACGGCTTGGCCGGACGCGCCCTTCACGAGATTGTCGATTGCGCTCAGCGCGATGAGCCGCCCTGAGTCGGGCTCGAGGTGATACGAGACGAGCGCGCTGTTCGAGCCGACGACCCACCGGGTCTCAGGCGGTGAGTCGATCCGCCGCACGAAAGGTGATCCCGCGTACCGCTTGTCGAACGCATTCGTGATGTCATCGATCGACACCCCGCCGACGGTCCGGAGGTACACGGTCGACAGGATTCCACGCTGCATCGGAACGAGATGCGGCGTGAACAGGAGATCGACGGTCACATCGGCTTGGGTCGACAGGGCCTGGATCATCTCGGGTTGATGTCGATGCTCGAAGACCTTGTACGCCTTCACCGACTCGTCGATCGCCCCGAACCGCAGGGCGTCGGAAGCTCCCCGCCCCGCACCGGACACACCGGACATCGAGTCGACGATGATGCCCGAACTCTCCACGAGTCCTTCACCGAGAAGTGGTGCAACGGGGAGGATCGCCGAGGTCGGATAACAGCCCGGGGCTGCCACACGATCACTTGTCGCGATGTCGTCGGCGAACAGTTCCGGCAACCCGTAGGCCCAGTTCCCGAGTTGATCGGGATGTGGATGCGGTGCCCCATACGCTGACTCGTACCGCTCGACCGAGTCGAGTCTGAAGTCGGATCCGAGGTCGACGACCTTGACACCACGCTCGATGAGCTGCATGGCAGGGACCGCAGATGCGCCGTGCGGCATGGCAAGGAATGCGAGGTCGATATCGGCGAACCGGTCGGGATCGAACGCTTCGAGCACTCGATCGCCTCCACCGAGATGCGGATGGACACTCGACAGTGACGACCCCGCGTTCGAGTGCGCTATGAGGAGATCCACCGAGAACTGTGGATGATTGTCGAGGATTCGTATGAGCTCGCCGCCCCCGTATCCGGAAGCGCCAAGCACTGCTGTTGTATGCATCCCCCGAGTATACGCATATACATTTGTTTACGTATACTTTTGGTGAACGACCTTCGATTGCGCTACATCGGACTCGACGTCAACGGAGCGCCCGAGCCCTTCCCGACCGTCTCTCACGGAGTCCTTGACGTTGACGGCTCGCATCGTTGAAGTGGCCGTCCGTCGCCGAGCCGACCAGAACCGCCAGGGCGATGAGATCTGTCCGGCGCCTCAGGCCGCTCTTCCTGAACAGATGCTTCACGTGTGACTGGACGGTCGAACGCGAAATGTGCAAGGCGTCAGCGAGTTCGACATCGGTCGTTACGCCTTGACCTATCAGCGAAAGCACCTCCATCTCGCGACCGGTCAGGTTCAGCTTGTCAACATCGACATGGCGGACCCGATCAAGAAGGGCATCGGCGAGACGCCCCGAATCGTCGATGTCTTCTCCGAGCTTCTTCAAGAGCACAAAGCCCGTGGTCGCCAGTGTGAGAACGAACAGCGACTGGAGGACTTGGATGTCGCCGGTCACAACGCCTGCGACCGAGTCCGGAAGCCAATCGACGGCGACTGCCTGCAGAGTCAGGCGTTGAACCGACCCCACCACAACAGCACAGCAGCCGACAGCACTTATCGCCCAGAGATGCCTGACGGCTCTGTTCGGTTCACGCGCCAGATTGCGGACGCTGAGCCCACCCAAGGCGAGGAAAGCGAGGGAGTTGAGCGCCACGAGTACGACCCGGACATATTCCATCGGCGAATTCTAGTTGTGCTGCGCTCATCCATCCAGAGGATTCGACGAATCCCTCATAGCGGGGATGTCAATCCCCAGTTCGAGGGATAGACATGTCCACGACGCGGCGGAATCCTGCACAAGTTCTCGAAGAGACGCGGCCCGAGACCGAATGGTCTCGCAGCCCGGTACAAAAAAGGAGGTCTTCGGACCCATGGACATCACAACTGCTCGCCCGTCGCCCGTGGCGGTCGACTACAAGCGAATCGGGAAGGTATTCGGGTGGTTCTTCGTTGCCACGTTCGTCACCTCGATCCCAGCCCGTTTTCTCTTCATAGACGGCCTCGACGCGAGTTGGACCGATATGAGCTTCGTCCCCGGCGTCGTCAGTGACACCAGCATCGAGTTGGGATCGGTGTTCGAGTTCGCCCTGATCATCGCCAACATCGCCACTGCCGTCGTGCTCTACCCGATCGTAAAGCGATGGAGCGCGTCGGTCGGGCTCGGCTTCGTTGCCGCGCGCATCATGGAGTCGGTGTTCATCGCGATCGGCGTGATTGCCATGATCTCGGTCATCGGTGTCAACGATGCCTGGCTCACGGCAAGCGGAGCCACAGCAAGCGCGCTCGAAGTGCAGGGCAACACGCTGGTGGCTGTGTACGAATGGGCGTTTCAGTTCGGTCCGGGACTCGTGGTCGGTTTCGGGAACGGCCTGATGTTGGGGTACCTGATGTATCGGTCCGGCCTCGTCCCGCGAGGGATGGCGATCCTGGGTCTCGTTGGCGGTCCGATGCTGATCCTGTCGTTCGTGTTGATTCTCTTCGGCGTGTTCGAAAACGGATCCGGGCCGTCCTCGCTGCTCGCGCTCCCCGAAATCGTCTGGGAGTCGTCACTTGCGATCTACTGTGCGTGGAAGGGCTTCCGTCCGTCGCCGTTGCCCGACGTCGAGCGCGTGTTCTGACCTCGTGCAACCATGTTGCGGCGTCGCGTTGAGCCCGTTGGCACCGTTCCGCCGCCTCGTTGAGACAGTTGATCCAATCTCGTGAACGAGCAGATTGAATGGCTGCTCAGAGGGATCGTCATAGGTGCCGGCGGTTCGGCCGCGATCGACGCATGGTCGATCGCGCTGCGCCGATTCGCCGGCGTCTCAACGCTCGACTACGCGATGGTCGGGCGCTGGATCGGCCACCTTCGCCATCGGCGATTCATCCACGACCGCATTGCCTCATCAGACCCGGTGCGAGGCGAACGGCTACTCGGATGGTTCGCTCACTATGCCATCGGTGTGGCATTCGCCTTCGCACTGCTCTCGATCGAAGGACTCGAGTGGGCACGATCACCGTCGATCGGCCCGGCGATGGTGGTCGGCATGGTCACCGTGGCCGCGCCCTGGTTCATCATGCAACCCGGCATGGGTGCGGGGATTGCAGCCGCCAAGACACCGCATCCGGTCGCTACCCGCGTGCGAAACCTGGCGACACACGCCGTATACGGCCTCGGCCTGTACGCGACGGCGGTCGTGCTCGTTGTCATTGCACCATGACGAACGGGCGACCGGACGCGGGTCAGCCGTCGGTCGCTCGGGAACGCCATTCATCCAGCAGTTGGTAGGCCTCTTCCTCGGTGTAGGGCCCGTTCTCGATGCGGTGTTCGAGCAGCATGTCCATGATGGCGCCGACCTCCCGGCTCGGTTGCAGGCCCAGGTACGCCATCACCTGATTCCCGTCGATCGGTGGCCGGAGCGCATCGAGTTCTTCCTGGGCACGGAGGGCAGCAATGCGTTCCTCGAGTTCGTCGATCCGACGTGCTATCTGCCGCGCTCGACGCTCATTCCTCGTGGTGACGTCGCTGCGCACCAGCTCGTTGAGCTCGTCGAGCAGCGGACCGGCGTCCCGCACATACCGGCGCACGGCGGCGTCGGTCCAACCCATCTTGTAGGTGTGTGGTCGCATGTGGAGGAACACGAGTTGGCCGACATCCTGAACCATCTCCTTGCTGTACCGGAGTTCCTTCATCCGCTTGCGGGTCATGCGGGCTCCGACGACCTCGTGGTGGTGGAAGGTCACCCCGCCGTCACCGTACTCACGCGTCGCCGGCTTCCCGATGTCGTGGAACAGTGCCGCAAGACGCACCTCGAGCCGTGGCTCCTCCCTCTGACCATCCGCCTTGCCAACGACCGCGATGGTGTGGGCGAGGACGTCCTTGTGGCGGTGGATCGGATCCTGCTCAACAGCCAACGCGGGTATCTCCGGGATGAACTGCTCTGCCAAACCACTCACGACCAATGCGGTCAACGCCTCGACGACGTTGTGGCCGACCATCAGCTTGTCGAACTCGGTACGGATGCGTTCACGCGAGATGATGGCAAGACGGTCCGCCATACGTTCGACGGCTCGCACCGCTTCGGGATCGGGGGTGAACCCGAGGGTCGACATGAACCGGAACAGACGCAGCATGCGAAGGGGATCGTCCGAAAACAACACCTCGGGATCGAGAGGGGTCCGAAGGATCTCGGCGGACAGATCCGCCAAGCCCCCGTACGGGTCTTCCATGCGGGGAGCGACATCCGGCTCGGACGGGACCTGAAGGGCCATCGCGTTCACGGTGAAGTCGCGCCGAGAGAGGTCCTCCGAGAGGCTTGAGCTGAACGACACCACGGGGTTCCGGGAATCGTCGCGGTAGATCTCGGACCGATACGTCGTGACCTCGTAGGACTGGCCGTCGCGCACGAGCCCGATCGTGCCGAACTCCTTGCCTGCGAGGAACGTCGAGGTCGCCCATCCGGATCCGATGCGCTCGATGTCGTCCGGACGAGCGTTCGTCGTGAAATCGAGGTCCGAGATGGCTCGTCCGAGCAGCGCATCGCGAACGGACCCTCCGACGAGGTACAGGCTGAATCCCTCCGACTCGAATCGGCCGGCGAGGTCGCGGACCTCTGGTCCGAGAACGCGAGCAAGCCGATCAGGTGTCATCGCCCCGACTCCCGGGCGCGGTTTGCCAGCTCATCGGCGTATTCGTTCCACGTGTAGCCGACGTGGGCCTTGATCCAGACGAGTTCGAGTTCCGGACGCTTGCGGTACGCCGTATATGCACGTTTCACGAGGTCAAGGTTCTCGACCGGTCCACTCTTGCGTTTCCAGCCGTTGCGTTCCCAGCCCGCCGCCCATTCGTTGATCGTCCGGACCGCCAGATTCGAGTCCGAATGGACCTTCGTCGCCGTGCCTTCGGGAACAAGGTCGACGGCCTCTATGAGCGCCATCAGCTCCATCCGGTTGTTCGTCGTGTCGGGGTCGGAACCGCTCGCTTCAGCGACGACCGCTCCGTCGACGACATACACGGCTCCCCATCCGCCGGGTCCGGGGTTCGGAACGGAGCTCCCGTCGGTGAAGACTCCCGTCTGCGGATCGCCGTTCGCACCCGAATCGGTGGGTTTGCGCTTTCGCGACGAGACTGCTGCGGCTTTGCCACCGCCCGCATTACGACAATCCATGCACTGTCTCGGCGTCCAACCCGGGTACCGATCCAGAACGTCCTTGGACAGCGAGAACTCCGAACCGCAGTCCTTGCACGTGAAACTTGCCATACCGGCAGAGTAGGAGCAGGACGGGTCGAGCGTTTGACGCTCAACCCGTGACTTCAGCCTTCAGCCTCCGGACGCATCCAGGCGACCGACGAGGTCGACATGTGTACGGGTCCTTGATCTTGGATCTGATTCCGGTGCAGCCGGAATCTCAGCCCGGTCCTGCACTCGAGAGCGAACCGGTTGCGATCTTGAACTCGCGAGGTGATGCCACGAACATCAAGGCGTCACTGAACGAGACGACACCGGACTCGTACAGGCCGACGATCGCCTGGTCGAGGGTCTGCATTCCGTAGAAGGCGCCCTCGGCGATCGTCTCGTACAGACTGTCCATGTCCTCGGTACCGATGAGGCGCTCGCGGATGGCCTCGGTGTTGAGCATCAACTCGACGGCAGGCACGCGTCCCGTCCCCTCATTGCGCGGGAGGAGTCGCTGGGACACGATCGCTGCGAGGGACGAAGCGAGCATCTGACGGACGCGTCGCTCTAGGTACGGAGGGAACGAATCGAGGATTCGGTGGACGGTCTCGACCGCGTCGGTGGTGTACATGGTCGTGACGACGAGCTGACCGGTTTCGGCGGCGATGAGCGCTGCCTCGATGGTGTCGCGATCCCTGAGCTCGCCGAGATAGATCACATCGGGATCCTGACGGAGGACCGAACGCATACCGTCGGTCAACGAGTCGATGTCGACTCCCACCTCCCGTTGGCTGATGATCGACTTCTTGTCGCTGTGCAGAACCTCGATCGGGTCCTCGATCGTGATGATGTTCGCTCGCCGGTTGGTGTTGATGTGGTCAAGGATCGCCGAGCACGTCGTCGTCTTGCCCGATCCGGCTGGTCCGGTGACGACGACGAGGCCTTTGGTCTCACCGCACAGTTTCGCGATGGACTGCGGCAGGCCCAGATCGGCGAGGTTCTCGGTGTTCTGTGGAACTGCCCGGATGACGACGTTGACCGACCCGCGCTGGGTGTATGCGTTGACACGGAACCGGCCGAGGTCAGCGCGGCCCCATGCAAAGTCGACGTCTGAACCTGTTGATGGGGGGGCCACGTGCTCGGGCAGCATCGAGTCGAGCAGCTCGGCAGTGCGGTCCGCTGACAGCGACGGGAGATCTGCCATGTGGAGTTCGCCGTGGATGCGATATGTCGGAGGGGAGCCGACTTTGAGATGCAGATCCGATCCGCCGACCTTGAGCAGGCGTTCGAGCAATTCCTCGAGTGTGGGGGCTGAGTCGGTCATGAAGTTGTCCTCACGGGAGCGAGCGATACCTTTTTGTATCGGCCCGCCCGGCGTGGTGCTTTAACCGAGTTCCCAGTACCTGCCGACTGCCTCTCGCGCCA
>CAYTWC010000041.1:0-10830 GCA_964441975.1 uncultured Acidimicrobiaceae bacterium
TGCGCGTGCCGAGCACGACGCGCGTTCCCGGAGGCGAATCGCTCGAGGACCTCGGCGTCCCACGTCCAGTTCTCCATGATCTGTGACGGCGCTTCGACAAAGTCCCACTCGGTGTCGCTCCCTGCGAAACGGGCGAGGTCGACCTCCGTGAGGCATTCGTGGAGCACGTGTCCGAACTCGTGGAAGAGCGTCACGACCTCATCGTGTCGGAGGAGCGACGGTGCCTCTCTCGTGGGCTTCGTGAAGTTGCACAGCACCCCGGCGACCGGCTGGCGGTACGTCCCATCGCCACGGCGGTATCCCTTCTCGATGGGCCAACAGGCGGCGTGGGTGAATTTCCCGTCGCGCGGGTGCAGGTCCAGGAAGAAGGACGCGATCGGCTCATTGGTTTCGACGTCGACGACGCGGAAGGCTCGGACGTCCTCGTGCCAGACGGGGGTGTCGGAGGGCTCGTACCGGATGCCGAACACCTCTCCCGTGATCTCGAACATGCCATCGATCGCGCGTTCGAGCGGGAAGTATTCCGCGACCAGATTCTGGTCGACCCCGAATTCCTCCCGCTGTTGCATCGTGTCGTAGTAGACCCAATCCCATACCCGGATCTGCTCGCCCGGCAGGTCTCGGCCCATGAGGTCCTGGAGCGAGGCGAGTTCGCGCTCTGCGAGTTCGGTCAGACCCGGGACGACACTGTCGTAGAGACGGCGCACCGAATCGACATCCGCCATCTTGAGCTCCATCTGATGATCCGCCCACGTGTCGAAGCTCAAGAGTTCGGCGATGCGGGCTCGCACCGCGATCGCTTCGGCGAGGAGCGGTTTGTTGACCCCGACCGCCTGGTTGTAGAACTTGTGTTGCAGGACGCGACGGTTCTCACGGTTTGCCGCCTGTTGCATGAACGGTTGGTAATCCGGATAGGCAAGCGTCACCCGTTTCGTGTCCGGCTCGTCGCCTTCTCCGAGCGATGCCAGGTACGCAGCTGGGAGTCCGTCGACGTCGTCCGACCCGATGTCGATGTGATCCGTGAACTCGGCGATGTTCTTCGAGAACTCGACTTCGAGCTCAATGAGCCGTCCGCGCAGGGTTTGGAGTTCATCTCGGGCTGCCTGGTCGAGCTCGTGCCCGGCTCGCCGAAGGTCGCGCTGCCACATTGCGGCCGAACGTCCGTGGATCCCTTCCATGTGCGACGGGTCGATCTGAGTCAGAGCGTCGAAGAGGTCTCTACGGAAGACGAGGTTGGTCGCCCACTTGTCCAGGAGCTCCTTGGCCGCGCTGCCGGCATCCCGAACCTCTTTGTCAGTGTGGCAGTTGGCGAGGAACGGTCCGTATCCGGCTGCATCGGAGATGATCCGCATGGCCTCGTCAAGCGGAGCAACGCGCTCGGCGTACGACTCACCATCGGCGGCGATGGCCTGGTCGACCAGGGCGTCGGCGCGTTCGATCGCGGTCGATGTTTCCGATTGGATCGATGCGACGGTCGCCGTCGAGAGGTCGTAGTGCATGCGGTGCAAGACTACCGAGGGTCGTCGACACTCGTCACGCGACCCTGGCGCACACGCACGGAGCCGACATGCCCCGTCGCTACTCGACGGGACCGACCAGGACGTCGATCGGAAGGTGGCCCGCACCGATGTCAGGGCCTGTATCGAGCTCGATGGGTGTGGCGTCGGGCGTCATCAGGACCACATCGAGGGGGAGTCCCATCCACCCACCGATGATCGGCACACCCGATGCGTTCGAGGTCGAGAGATATCCGAAACCCTTGGCGGCGTCACGGAGTTCAGACGTCGAGATCAGCTCCCGCATGCTCGACGTCCAAACGGTGGCTCCGAGGTTGCCGACGACGACGACCGGGCGTGTGGCGGACTCGGTCAACGTCTGGATGGTGTCGAGCCTGGCGGCGAGTCTGTCCGCGTTCTCGCTGCTCGAACCCATCGGACCCCACGCAGTGATGACCTCATACGAGCCGGTCGCGTTGCCCGTGGTGATCCGGACGACCGTGTCATTTCCGACACCGGTCGGTGTGACGGCAACATCCCATTGCTCCTTGCCGAGGACGACGATTCCTGCGGTGTTGTCGATCTCGGGTTCGAAGATCGTGAGCCAGTCTGTTTCCTCGTCCGACGTCACATCGTTCGAGATCACGGTCGAACCGCCCAGAATGATCAGGAGGTCTGCGTCCGAGGCCTTGAACCAATCGAAAGCCTCGACACGGTCATCGAAGCCGCCGGACGCGTCGACCTGGACGATCCGAAGGCTCTCCTCACCGGTGGATTCGGGTTGGGACCCGAACCACATCGGGATGATGAGTGCGGCGTTGACGGCTGCGGCGGCGATCAGCACGATGAGCATCCAACCGCGCGCGGTGAGTGCGTAGACAACCGATGCAAAGACAAGGATCCAGAACAGGTACCACCGGAAGTTCGCCAGATAGTCGAACAACCACCACGACGACCCGAAGAATGCCACGACGGTGGCGATTGCGGCGATTCCGCCGAGAATCATCGAACCGACGATGAGGAACAGGCGGATGCCTGCGACGGTCCCGGTGTCATTCCAATAGATCACGAACCGAAAGCGTACAGGAAACCGTCGCGTGATCCGATGAATACTTGGCCGTTCCACACGGCCGGGGTCGCCTCGATGCAACCGCCGTTCGTCAGTGTGGTCTCCCACATCTGGCTCGGAGCGAGCGGATCGGACAGGTCATACGCTCGCAAACCCCGATCCTCGCTCACACAGTTCGTGACGATCAGGAGGGTGTCGTCGACGATCAGTGGGGAGGACCATGCGTTGACGCCGACGAAGTCCTGCCACACGATGTTCCCCGTGTCGGTGTCGACCGCTACGAGATCCCCGCTGTCCGCCACGACGAAGATGAGGCCATCCTCATGGAGGGCGGGTGTCGCCCACGCTCCGGTGTCCTGACCGCGAGCCGCCGGCAGTTCAACCTTCCAAACGATCGGCTCCAGACTCGAAAGGCTGTCGGCCGGGATGGACGTATCGAGTTTGACCAGCTGACCGACCTCGCGTACGCGGCGGGCGGCGGTGTTGTTCGTCTTCTCGTGGTCTGCGTGCGACACGACGTAGAGGTAGCCCTCATCGTCCGCGAGAGGCGTTGCGTCGGTGTCATCGCCCATCCAGAAGTCGAAGAACACTTCGGCGTTTCCGTTCTCGATGTCAGAGACGTCGACGCCGACGACTCGTCCGGCGCTCGTGGCGAAATATGCCTTCTGGCCATAGACGACCGTTGAACCTTCGACCGACTGTTGGCGGCCGAGCAGATCGAACAGTTCGTCGGACCACGCGGGCATCTGGAACACGACCTCAGGGTCGACGGTGACCTTGCCGTCAGCGTCGTATCCGCGGTTTAGCTTGATGGCAAACCACCACGAGTTCTCTCCGCCGACATAGAGCATGTCATCGACGACGACCGGGTTCGAATCCCAGTCGTCGTTCCACATTCCCTCGACGGACTTGGCGTGCAGCGACCAGAGTTCGGTCACCTCGTCACCGTCGAGGGCGAGGATCCGAAAGCGTGGGTCCCTCGATCCCGAGTACAGCAGCGGGTATCCATCGGGGTCGAGCGTCGGGGTTCCCTTGATGATGTCGCCCATGTCGTAGTCCGGTCGGAGTCGTTCGCCGGTCGCCGCATCGACGAAGTGCAGTTGTTTGTCGTACGCACCGAAGATGACCTCGGTCGTTCCGTCCTCGAGTTCATGGACGAGAGGCTGCCCCGTCCATCCCATACCTGACCACCACTTCTGCTCCTGACCGACCGGAGACAAACCCGACATCGGTTCGTTGGGGAACCGCCACTGCTGTGTCGGCGGGGTCGTCGGGATCGGTCCGGTGCCGTAGAACGTCCTGGTCGGGTTTCCTCGGAACATGGTGAGGCCTGTGACCTCGCCCCACGGGCGATAGACGGTTTCTGCAGTGACCACACCGGTCGGACGAACCGGCACGGTTGTTGTCGTGGTTGTTTCCGGCGACGTGGTCTCGGTCGGGGAGGTTGTTCCCACCGTGGAACTCGTCACAGGAGCGAGTGTCGTGACGGTGCTGTCAGGATCCACGGCGATGATGTTCTCGCCTCCGGCGACACACGCCGAGACGAGAAGTGCCAATGAGACGAGGAGAAAGAGGGTCCTGCGCATCGCGGGGAGTGTAGAGACAGGGTCCCAATAGTCAGGGCACCTCCACATCATCCGTAGGCTGGTGACCATGGATGAAGCTGTCGCACTCCTCAGGCGAGGTTTTGCGTTCATGGGACGCTGGTATTCGAACAGCGTCGGCATGATCCGAACCGGGGACCCCCTGTTGATGGGGGCTGCGATCGCCTACAACACGTTGTTTGCCGTGTTTCCCCTGTCGCTTGCCTTCTTCACCATCGTGACGTTCTTCGAGAGCGCCGGTGACGTGTACACGAACGTGATCGATGCCGTGAACGCCGTGCTCCCTGCCGAGATCGCCGCCTTCTTCACGGACATCCTCGACGATTCTCTCGATGCCGTTGCAGATGGACGGCTCGCGATCGTTGTCGTGTCCGTCCTGATCGCGCTGTGGTCGGGTTCCCGGGCGGTGTACACCATCCAGAAGTCACTCAGGGTGGTCCAGGGTGTCGAGGAGAACCGCGGATACGTGCGAGCGCGGTTGACGGGGATCGTCGTCACGGTGGCCGCCGGCGCATCTCTTGTCGTCGTCTACATCGCCATCCTCGTAGGCAACACCGCCTGGGAGGAGATCGCGGACACCATGGGCTTCGGATCGATCGGTCTCGCCCAATCCGTGTTCATGGTGATCGTCACGGGCTGGATCTTCCTCCTTCTGTGGGTCATCTATCACTTCGGACCTCCGACACCTTTCGGTCACTCGGCGATCTCTGCCGCCATCGTCGCGGTGATCTGTGTCGTTGGATCGTGGGCGGCACAATTCGTCCTGCCACAGTTCGATGTCGCCTCGTTCGCGGTGTTCGGTGCCGTAGGACTCGTGCTCGTTTGGCTCTACTGCGTCGGGATCGTGATCGTCGCGATCCCGGTCGCAGTTGTCGGATTCTTCGCCGCGTTCGACAAGCGGTGATGCCTCTAGGCTGGGCAGGGTGTCGCAAGAACGTGCCGGACTGAGGGATCTGAACAAGGGACTTGGCCTTCTTTGGCGCGTCCTTGGCCGCTACAAGTCTGTTGCGGCGATTTCCATCGTCGGGGCGATCGTATGGATGGTCTCCGTCGTCGTGCTGCCGTACATCGTCGGATCGATCGTCGATCTTGCGGTGGACGGTGACTCGTCCCAGCTCCCTCCGCTGTTCGTTGGTTTGATCGTCGTCGGCGCGATCCAAGCGGTCGGTATCGCCGTCCGCCGCTACTACGGGTTCAAGCTCTCGTACCGAGCCGAGGCGGACATCCGGAACCGGATCTTCACCCACATCCAGCGCATGGAGTTCAACTTCCACGACGCAACATCGACGGGTGAATTGATGGCCCGGGCATCGTCTGACCTGTCCCAGCTGCGTCTCATCCTCTCCATGGCGCCGATCACGATCGCCAACCTCGCGATGTTCCTCGTCGTGACGACGGTCCTCGTTGTGATCGACCCTGTCCTCGGTCTCGTGGCAGCGCTCATGATCCCTGCCCTCTTGCTGACGTCTGCCCGGTTCGCTTCGAGGGTCGTCGGGTACTCGTTCGAGCTTCAGGAACGGCTGTCGCACCTGTCCCACGTCGTCGAGGAGTCGATCACCGGCATCGAGGTCATCAAGAGCTACGGGCAAGAACTGCAGCAACAACGGAAGCTCGAGAAGCGTGCGGTCGCCATCTTCCGTTCGGCGATGGGCATGGCGAAGGAGCGCGCCGTGCATCGCCCCCTGTTCGAGATCATCCCCGCCCTGGGAACCGTCGCCGTGCTGGCCGTCGGTGGTATCCGGGTCGTCGACGGAGCGCTCTCGATCGGCGAGTTCGTTTCGTTCACCCAGTACCTCGCAGTGATGGTGCTTCCGCTGATGATCACCGGTTGGTTCTTTGCGAACCTGCCACGGTCGGCGGCGGCAGCAGCGCGTATCGACACCCTGCTCGAAACAGCACCTGAGATCGCGGAGCCGCGCACCCCCGCAAACCTGACGGCCGGGCGTGGTGAGATCCGATTCCGGGATGTGCACTTCGACTATCCCGACGGCACGTCCGTCCTCAAGGGCGTCGATCTGGTGATTCCCGGTGGAACGTCGGTCGGTCTTGTCGGTGCAACGGGCGCGGGCAAGACGACGATGGCGCACCTGATTCCGCGCTTCTACGACACCACATCCGGTTCGATCACGATCGACGGCGTGGATGTCGGTTCGGTGAGTCTCGACCAGCTCCGCAGCGAAGTGGCTGTGGTGTTCCAGGAGACATTCCTGTTCTCGGCGTCGATAGCAGACAACATCCGCGTCGGTGACCAGCTCGCATCTGACCGCGATGTTCGTGCCGCGGCGCGCCTTGCCAAGGCTCATGACTTCATCCTCGAACTCCCGAACGGATATGACACGGTCGTGGGGGAGCGCGGATCGACCTTGTCGGGCGGGCAGCGCCAACGCGTCAGTCTCGCCAGAGGCGTGGTCCGTGATCCCCGGATCCTGATCCTCGACGATGCCACCTCGTCCGTCGACGCCGTCGTGGAATCAGAGATCCAGGAAGCACTCAAGCAGGTGATGTCGGGCCGAACGACCGTCATCATCGCTCACCGGACTTCGACGCTCGCGCTCGTCGACAACGTTGCGTTCATCGAGGATGGACGGGTCGTGGCCTTCGGGCCCCATGCCAAGCTTCTCGATGAGGTACCTCGATACGCAGAGGTCCTTGCCGCGGACTCTCCGGCGGTGCCGACATGAAGTACATGTCGTCCGCCGGTGACCACAAGATCGAGAAGCCCGGGGCGCTCATCGTCCGCGCTTCGAGGATCTCCTCGGGTCTGAAGTGGCCGTTCGTGGCCGCGATCTTCGCTGCGATCGTTGCGACCGGGGTGCGTCTGCTCGGACCGCTGATCGTCCGAGGGGGGATCGACCAGGGCATCGAGCAGGATGACAAGACGGCGATCCTCGTCGCGGCCGGGATCTATGTCGGGGTGCTGGTCGTCCAGTATGTCGTCACGGCGATCTCGCAATGGTCGGTTGCCTGGGTCGGGGAGCGATATCTTGTACAGCTGCGAGGGGTCGTGTTCTCGCGCATCCTCAGGCTCGATATGGGGTTCTTCTCCCGGTCCAAGAGTGGCGTGCTCGTATCGAGGATGACAGCGGACATCGAGTCGCTCCAGGAGTTCGCATCCGATGGCGCGGTGATGGCACTGAGCAACCTGCTCACGGTGATCGGTGTGTCCGTCGCCCTCGTCCTCGTCGACTGGCAGATGGCGGTTGCCGTGTTCGGCATCGTCAGCGTCCTGCTGGTCGTGTCGGTGATCTTCCAGCGCTACGCACGTCGGGCGTACGACCAGGTGCGCGAGCGCATCGGTGCCGTTCTCGCAACACTCCAGGAGGGGATCACCGGGGTCAGGGTCGTCCAGGCGTTCACCCAGGAGGGCGACCAGGCCTCGACATTCGGTCGCGTGAACGAGCGGCATTTCGAGGCGAACATGGCCGCTGCGAGAGCGATCTCGTGGTATTTCCCGATCGTCGCGTTCCTCCGTGTCGGTGCGATCGCAGCGGCGCTCGGGATCGGTGTGATGCGGGTCATCGACGGAACGATGTCGATCGGGACACTCGTGGCGTTCTTGTTGTACCTCGATTGGTTCTTCCAACCCATCATCAACCTGTCGAACGTGTACAACCTGCTCCAATCCGCGCTCGCAGCGTTGTCGAAGCTCTTCGACCTCGTCGACGAGCCGATTCTCATCTCCGACCGCGACGGTGCGTATGACCTCCCTGAACCCGTCGATGGGGCCGTCGTGGCTGATGACCTGACGTTCGAGTACATCGAGGGCATACCGACCCTCGAATCCGTTTCGATCAGCGTCGCCCCCGGCGAGCGGCTCGCAATCGTCGGCGAGACCGGCTCGGGCAAGTCGACCGTCGCGAAGCTGATCATGCGTTTCTACGATCCCAAGGACGGTTCCGTCAACATCGATGGTCACAATCTCAAAGACATCACGAAGGACTCGCGAGTCGGAGCGATGGCTCTGATCCCACAGGACGGATTTCTGTTCTCGGGATCGTTGCGCGACAACCTCGTCTATGCAGACCCCGATGCCACCGACGACGACGTGTGGCGTGTCCTCGAGACGATGGAGATCGCGGACTGGATCAAAGAGCTCCCCGAGGGTCTCGACACCGAGGTGCGTGAGCGGGGCTCGAGGTTCTCGTCGGGCGAGCAACAACTCGTCGCTCTCGCCCGAGCCTTCCTCGCCGATCCCGCGATCATCGTGCTCGACGAGGCGACATCCAACCTCGATCCCGAAACCGAGGTCAAGGTCGAACTCGCTCTGCAGGCGCTTCTCACCGACCGGACCTCGATCGTCATCGCGCACCGGCTGCGATCGGCGGAACGTGCGGATCGGGTCGTCATGATCGACCAAGGCCACGTGGTCGCAGAGGGAACCCATGAGGAACTCGAACAGTCGTCAGCGGCATATAAGGAACTGGTCGATGTCTGGAAGATTGGACTGGCGTAGGCGCGGGACCGGGCACGGGTGATCGACCACCAAGCACGACGTACCTCCCTACCATCGGGCCATGTCGACGACACCCAGACCGCGGACCGAAGTGCGCAGGCTCCCCGAACGGGGTGTCTACGACCAGGCGTTCATCAAAGCCGTCATCGACGAGGCGTTGATCTGCCATGTGGGTTTCACCACCGATACAGGCCCTGTCGTGATCCCGACGATCCACGCCCGCGTCGGCGACACGCTGTACCTTCACGGTTCGCCCGGATCGCGGATGCTCCGTTCAACGCCCGACGAACAAGTGTGTGTGACGATCACGATCGTCGATGGCATCGTCGCCGCCCGGTCGACCTTCCACCACTCGATGAACTATCGCTCCGTCGTGGTCTTCGGAACGCCACGGATCGTCACGGACCCCGATGAACGGATGCTCGCCTTCGAGGCGATCACGGAGCACGTGATCCCTGGACGCTGGGCCGATGCACGCCACCCGAGCGACAAGGAGAACCGAGCGACGAAGCTGCTCGCGCTGGCGATCGACGAGTCGTCTGCCAAGACCAGATCCGGTCCCCCGGGTGACGAGGACTTCGACATGGACCTCGACGTTTGGGCGGGGGTCATACCGATCGCGGTTTCGGCCGGAGAGCCCATCACCGATCCGGACCTCAAGCCGGGGGTCGAGATGCCCTCGTACATCAGGGATTACCGATAGGAGAGCGTGGAGGGGCGGTTCGGGAGCCCGCACTACGATGTCGCCATGGCGCTCACCTACGAAGAAACCGAACTCGCTCCGGTCGCGATCCTCACGGGCGATGTCCACGCGGACGACCGCGGCGCCTTCCGTGAGCTCGGGAGGCAGTCAGAATTCAGCGCGTTCGGTCTTCCGCCGTTCGTGCAGGAGAACGAATCCCGCTCACATCGTGGAGTCCTCCGCGGTCTGCACTACCAGCTGGATCCGCATGCCCAAGGCAAACTTGTCCGAGCGGTGTCGGGTGCGGTGTGGGATGTCGCCGTAGACATCCGAAGCGCATCGCCGACCTTCGGCGAGTGGTTCGCGATGACCCTGTCGGGCGACGATCACACGATGCTGTGGGTCCCGCCGGGATTCGCCCACGGTTTCGTCGCGATGACCGACGACGCAATCGTCCAATATCGGATCACGGCCGAATACCACGCGGCATCGGAACGATCGATCGCCTTTGACGATGCGAGGATCGGTATCGACTGGCCCGCGGTTGGAGACCTCACGATCAGTGCCAAGGATCGCGACGCACCGTCGCTCGCCGATGCCGACGTCTTCGACTGATGTCAAGGTTCCCGATGACCACACCGATGGATACCGGACAGATGGGAGCATCCTGATGAGCAGGTACTTTGTCACCGGCGGAGCCGGATTCATCGGATCGAACTTCGTTCGGCGATTGCTTGAACGTGGCGACGAGGTCACGAACTTCGATGCGATGACATATGCGGGTGTGCAGGCGACCGTCGACGAACTCGATTCGTTCCCCAACCATCGTTTCGTGTACGGCGATATCCGACGTGCCGAAGACGTGGCCGCCGCAATACCGGGTCATGATGTCGTCGTCCACTTCGCGGCAGAAAGCCATGTCGACCGATCGATCGATGGTCCCACGGAGTTCCTTTCGACCAATGTGATCGGGACCGGCATCCTCCTCGATGCCGCCGTGCGTACGGAAGTTCCGCGGTTCGTCCACGTCTCGACGGATGAGGTATACGGCTCAGTGACGTCAGGGTTCCCGGATGAAAGTGGACCGCTGCGCCCCTCGTCGCCATATGCGGCTTCGAAGGCGTCGTCGGACCTGCTCGCGTTGTCCTATCTCACGACATACGGATACCCGGTCACCGTCACCCGATGCACGAACAACTACGGTCCCTATCAGTTTCCCGAGAAGGTGATACCGCTGTTCGTGACGAACCTGCTCGACGGCCTGACCGTTCCCGTGTACGGCGACGGGTCGGCCGAGCGCGATTGGCTCCATGTCGACGATCACTGCAGCGGCATCGACACGATCATCGAGCGCGGCGAACCGGGTGCGATCTACAACATCGGTGCCGATGCACAGCTGTCCAACATCGAATTGACCAAACGGTTGCTCGACATCGTCGGACGCGACGATTCGTCCATCGAGTTCGTGCCAGATCGTCCCGGACACGACTACCGCTATGCAGTTGACTCGTCGAAGCTGCGCGCGC
>CAYTWC010000042.1:0-10746 GCA_964441975.1 uncultured Acidimicrobiaceae bacterium
CATCGCAGGAGCGGGTCTGCTCGAGATGATCGACTTCCTCGGTTCCGGAGAGTCGATCCCGAGCTCGACATGGGTGGGTGTCGTCGTCGCTGCGATATCGGGCTATTTCGCCATCGCCGTGTTGATTCGGCTCCTGACAAGGGTCGGACTAGGCCCGTTCGGCATCTACTGCATCGCGGCGGGCGCGATTTCGTTCATCCTCGTCTAGGGCTCGTACAGGACGGTCAGTCGACCGGCCGCGGCTGCGAGAGCGACCGGCGACGCGACCTCGTCGGGCACCGCCACGAGTCCGCTCGCCACGATTCCGAACGAATCCTCCTTGGATGGCTCGACAACCAGCCCGGCGACTTCCTGGCCCGTGTCGAGGATGATCAGGGCGCGTGAACCGGGGAGTGCCGCGGTCGGCGTGTCGACTGGGACCGTCCACCATCCCTCCGGCACGACGAGTCCGACGGTCACAAGGGATCCGATTATCGGTTCGCCTGCGTCGATCGGCACGACTGCGGTGGCAC
Source organism: uncultured Acidimicrobiaceae bacterium (assembly GCA_964441975.1). Taxonomy (GTDB): domain Bacteria; phylum Actinomycetota; class Acidimicrobiia; order Spongiisociales; family UBA5794; genus UBA5794. Next base: position 513 of record CAYTWC010000042.1, read on the forward strand.
CCTGGGGGAGTGTCGAAGGCAGCAGGCCACGGGGTGCCGGGCGCCACTGGATGTCCCCCGGCTCGATCGTTGCACCCCGGTCGATCGGTACCGCAGCGAACGGCGCCTGCTCTGTCGCGGTTCGACCCAGGTCCCACGCCAATGCAGCTCCGACGATCACGATGGCGGCGACCCAACGCAGGTACGGCGGTTTCGACACGGCAAGCACGAATCGAACGTACCCCGACCGACCGACCGATGGAAGAGGTCCGGGACCGGAGATCGGTTGGAGGGTTCCTACACTCAGCGTGTGGAACACGCTGCCGCCATCGTCATTTCGTATCTCCTCGGAAGTGTCAACTTCGGCATCATCGTTTCCTCGATGCAAGGGATCGATATCCGGTCCGTCGGATCCGGGAACCCCGGTACGTCGAACATCCTCAGGACCCTCGGCAAGAGGTCCGCCGCGTTGGTACTCATCGGTGACGCACTCAAGGGAGCGGGTGCGGCTGCTATCGGTGCGCTCTGGATCGGCGGCGACTTCGGCTGGGTCACGCTTCTCGCGGCAGTGATCGGACACTCGTTCCCCATTTGGCACGGCCTGAAAGGGGGCAAGAGTGTTGCGACCGCCATCGGAGGCGTGATCTATCTGATCCCGTGGGTCGGAGCAGTTCTCGGAGTCGTGTGGATCGTGATCCTCCTCGTGTGGAAGACAGCATCGATCGGCTCGTTGGTCGCAATGGTCCTCCTCGTTCCCCTCGTCGCACTCGCTGGCGTCTCCGGCGCTGCGGTTGCATGGTCCGCTGTGATTGCAGGTTTTGTGATCGTTCGACACTGGAGCAACATCCAACGCATCATGCATTCCGAGGAGAGGACGGCGACGACATGAGGCCGCTGATCGAGGCTCAGCGTGAGGTCTTCGCTGCAATGGGGCGACTCGCAGCCGAAACGGTGGACGTCTGGGACTGTGTCGGCCGGGTGACCGCGGAGGATGCCGTCAGCACCGTGAAGGTTCCTCCGTTCGCGAACTCTGCCATGGACGGATTCGCCGTCAGGGCTGACGACGTGACCCGAACCCCCGTTGCGCTGACGGTGATCGAGGATGTCGCGGCCGGGCACGTACCGACGAAACCTGTGACGACCGGATCAGCCACGCGCATCATGACCGGTGCTCCCATGCCCGACGGCGCCGACGCCGTGGTCCGGGTAGAAGACACACGGGTCGACGGAGCAGGATCGGTGACGATTGTCGTTGGAGTCGAGCCGTGGACGAATGTGCGGCAAGCCGGGGGCGATGTCGGTGTGGGCGACGTGATCGTCAGATCCGGCGTGCGACTCACCGAGCGACATGCCGCATCGTTGGCGAGCGTCGGGATACGCCCACTCGTCGCACGGGTGCCTGTCGTTGCTGTGATGTCCACCGGCGACGAGGTCGTCGATCCTTCCGTTCAGGATCTCGCCCCGGGTGCGATCCGCGATACCAACCGGGTGATCCTGAAGACCGCCTTGGCGGATCTCGGTGTATCCGTCGTTGACCTTGGGGTTGTCGGCGACGATCCTGCGCGGCTTGCTGACGCATACCGGGAGGCATCAGACGCCGCCGACGTGATCGTTTCGACCGGCGGCGTTTCGATGGGGGACTACGACTATGTGAAGCAGGTGCTCGGCGAGACCGGTTCGGTCGAGTTCTGGAAGGTTGCGATGCAGCCGGCCAAGCCGTTTGCGTTCGGCTCGGTCGGTGGCGTTCCGTTGTTCGGGCTTCCCGGGAATCCGGTTTCGACGTTCGTCGCCTACGAGCAGTTCGTTCGACCTTCGCTGCTGACGATGATGGGTTCCGACGCGATCCTCCGACCGAGGATGCCTGCGACGATGGGGGAGGACATCACCGTCAGCGATGACCGCGAGGTCTTCGCTCGGGTGCTCCTGGCTGTCGATTCCGATGGGTCGTTCGTCGCTGTGACCTCCGGCGGACAGGATTCGAACGTTCTGTCGGCACTGGCAGACGCCGACGCGTTCGCAGTCATCCCCGTCGGTGTCGGGTCGCTCAGCGCCGGCGACCCTGTCACACTTGAGATGTTCACATGGCGGGAGAACCGGGGACTCGATGGATGACATGAACCACCTGTCGGATGACGGGACGGTACACATGGTCTCCGTTGGCGAGAAGGCGGTGACCAATAGGAGCGCGTCCGCCATCGCCGATGTGTCACTCGATGACTCGACACGTGTCCGGCTTTTTGGTGGTGACCTTCCGAAGGGCGACGCCCTGGCGACGGTTCGGATTGCAGCCATCCAAGCCACGAAACGCACGCCTGAGTTGATTCCCCTGTGTCACCCGCTCCAGATCTCGGGTGTCGAGGTGTCGGTCGAGGAAACCGAGATCGGTGCATCCGTGGGAGTCACGGTCACGGTCGACGGCAAGACGGGTGTCGAAATGGAGGCGATGACCGGTGCAGCAGTCGGTGCGCTCACCTTGTATGACATGGTGAAGGGGATCGATCGGTCTGCCGAGGTCGTTTCGGTGCGGCTGGTCCACAAGCGCGGTGGGCGATCGGGGGAATGGGTTCGTGGGTGATTATCGAGCAGCAGCGGTCACGGTGTCGAACTCCGTCTCGGCAGGAACCGCACCGGATGGATCGGGCGACATCCTTGAGGATCGCCTTACATCGGCAGGGTTCTCGGTGGTCCGACGAGTTGTCATCCCCGACGGTGTCGAGTCAGTCGCCTCGACGTTGCGCAGCCTCACGTCGGAGGTCGATCTCATCGTCACGACCGGTGGCACCGGCCTTTCCCCGACCGACCTGACGCCCGAGGGGACAGCAGCCGTCGTGCATCGCGCCGTACCCGGCATCGCGGAGGCACTTCGCCACGCGACCTTCGGAAAGGTGCCCTTCGGGATGCTGTCTCGCGGGATTGCCGGCATCGCGGAGCGATGTCTCATCATCAACCTCCCCGGGTCACCGAAGGCGGTCTCGGAAGGCTTCGATGTTCTCGACGAGATCCTCGATCATGCCGTGGCTGTCGCATCAGGTGATTTTGGACGCCACGACTGAAATCGTCCTACCCTCATGCCTGCAACCAAGTTGCCGATGAGTTCGCTTCATGCCCATCATGGACGATTCCATCTCCCAAATACTCAACACTGCTTGACCGCCCGTATACGCTGGTAGCGCTGGCGGAGTAAGAGGAAAACCCAACCAATGCCGATAGTGCTGTTCATCCTGATTGCCGGGCTCTGGGCCGCGTTCCTGCTTCCGTCGTTCTTCGACCACCGGAGCCGCGCGCCGAGGGCCGCAACGCGTGATTTCGCACGGACCCGGCAGATGCTCGCCAACGTCTCGAGGTCCCAACCCGACACCGACACGTACATCCGGCGACATGCCCAGGTCCGTCGTCAGCAGGTCCTCATCGGGTTGGCGGTTGCGTCCGTTGCGACCCTCGTGTTCGCCACTTGGACCGGTTCGTTGCCGTGGCTGTGGGTCAACATCGCTGTGAACGTGTCCATTGCCGCCTATGTCACGCTGCTTCTGACGATCAAACAGCGAAGGGCGATGCAGCAATCGATCGTGGTGCCGATCGCTCAGGCACCGCAGCGGACGCTCGAAGCCGTGCCCTCACAGCCGAGCTACGCAACCGACGAGGCGAAGACCGTCAGGGTCATCGCCGGCTGATCGATCAGCTTCCCGGATCGTTCAGTGATCCGTAGCTAGCTCCCGACACACCGCAACGTCTCTCCCGTCGACCTGGCGCTTCATCTGATTCTGAGCGCCACCATCGTGTTTCCGCGCACGTTGACATTGTGGGGTTGACTTTCGTACAAAGTACGGGTACCTTTGTCGTACGAACAACCGTACTAAGTACGACAAAGCACCGAGGAGTCATCATGACAGCTACCACCACACAACCCACACGGGGCACGGACGGCCGCACGCAGCTGCTTCCCGCCGTCACCGAACGAACAGCTGGCATCATCGCCGGAGTCGGCTATGTAGCCCTCTTCGTCATTGCGATCTTCGCCAACTTCGTCGTGAGGGAGGGGATGGTCGTGTCGGGGGACGCGATGCTCACTGCTGCGAACATCGCCGACGCCGAGGTGCTGTTTCGCATCGGTCTCGTGGGCTTCCTCGCCATCTTCGCGATCGACGTCGTGGTCGCTTGGGCGTTGTACATCGTGTTCCGCAGGGTGCAGCGCGATGTGTCATTGCTCGCAGCGTGGCTCCGACTGGGCTACACGGTGATGCTCGGTGTCGCTCTCGTGTTCTTCTTCCAGGCACTGCAGTGGATCGGTCAGGCGGAGTTCCTGAGCGGCTTCTCCCTTGAGCAGGCGAATGCGCAGGCGTTGGTGGCGATCGACACGTTCAACGCAGCGTGGATGATCGGGCTAGCCCTCTTCGGCCTCCACATCCTCGTCCTGGGTTGGCTCATCCTGAGGAGCGGCGTCGCCCCCAAGTTGCTCGGTGCGGTCCTCATCCTCGCCGGAGCGTTCTACGTGATCGACACCGTCGCCCTCTCGATGCTCGGCAACTACGAGGAGTACTCCTCACTCATGACCGCTCTCGTGGCCGGACCTTCGGTCATCGCCGAGGGCTGGTTCGGTCTCTGGCTCCTGCTGCGAGCAGGGAAGCCGGTGTCCGCGTCTTCAGGCGCGAACGTATAACGCCGAGACAGGCCGCACCAGAGCCTGCACCGTCACTTGCGGTGCAGGCTCTGTCGCGTCCTCAGAAATTGTTGTTCACTCGGCGCACGGGCCGAATGGCCGGCCCGTCAGTTGACCTCTTCGAGGTGCTCTTCGCGTTCGACTCCGCGGCACAGGACAACTGGAAACATCCCACATGCGCTGGTGGGAGTTGCTACGGAATACGAAATGGGAACGCGTCGTATTCGTGGGGCGTGAGGTGCAGGAGGTTGTTCGTGGCAAGATTCGCCGTGAATCTCAGCAGGAGGACCGCGGTGAACGCGACGAATCCGGCTCCGTAGTCGAGTGCCGTGAAGAAGGGGAGTAGGAACACCCAGAAGGCGGCGTTGTACACGAACCTCGTGATCACACGCGGATCCGGGAACCGTTGTTTGACCGTCACGTAGTCAGGTGACTCTTCGCGAAGCCGTGCGAACCGCAGGGTCGTGTGGTACTCGACCACCAGTCAGAAGAAGCCCCCGAGTACCGACAGCGCGATCAGCGCGCCTCGTCCGGTCCAAGCGGAGCCGGCGAAAGCGACGACGACGAGCGTCAGTGTCGGCAGCCCCAGAACGAGCATGAGCATGTTGTTCATCCGAACCGTCAGCAACGTGTCCCTGGTCACTCGAATGCTCCTATGGCCGCTGGAACTCGCACACGATGTCGGTGGAGATCGATAGCCATCGTAGACCGTGTAGCCGTGCACCCGGCATCGCGTCCATCGCGTGGTGACAACGAGACTGGTGATGCCGGCGGTTGTGCATGGGCGCATCGGTGTCGATGTGGCGCGATTCAGCGTCGGTTGTCGTTTTGTCGGTCATCAACCGCGATAATGGCGCCATCCATGGCCGTTGACCCATCCGTGCCGACACCGACCGAGGCGGGCCACCGGAGTGGCCTGGGAACCTTCGCGGGCGTCTTCACGCCGTCGATTCTCACGATCCTCGGAATCATCCTCTTTCTGCGTACGGGCTATGTCGTGGGGAACGGTGGCCTGTCGGGTGCGTTGGCGATCCTCGCGATTGCAACGGCAGTGTCGGTTCTGACCTCGATCTCGCTCGCTGCGATTGCGACGAACATCGATGTCAAGGGTGGCGGCGACTACTACCTCATCTCGAGAACGCTCGGACTCGAGTTCGGAGGTGCGATCGGGATCGTGCTGTTCCTCGCTCAGTCTGTGTCCGTAGCGTTCTATGCGATCGGTTTCGCGGAGGCGACTGCGAGCATGGTCGGTTGGGACAATCGACTGATAACTCAGCTCGTCGCAGCGGCAGCCGTGCTCGTGCTGTTTGCATTCGCGTGGGCCGGTGCCGACGTCGCCACGAAGCTCCAGTTCGTCATCATGGTGCTCCTCGGCGCCGCGCTGCTGTCGTTCTTCCTCGGCGCAATCGGGGCGTTTGACCCGGGTCTCTTCTCTGACTCGTGGTCGCCCGCACCGGGGGCGATCGGCTTCTGGGCCGTGTTTGCTGTGTTCTTTCCCGCGGTCACGGGATTCACCCAGGGCGTGAGCATGTCCGGGGATCTTGAGAATGCGGGGAAGAGCCTGCCTCTTGGCACATTCGTTGCGATAGGCATCTCAACCGTGATCTACCTCGCGGTCATGGTCCTCCTCGCTGGCGGAGTGTCGATGGCAGAACTCGTCGGTGATGAGGGCGAAGCGATGAGGAATCTCGCCCTGGTCGGTGGCGCTGTCGGTGTCGGCGTCATCGCTGCAACCCTGTCTTCTGCCATGGCATCATTCCTCGGCGGTCCGCGAATCCTCCAATCTCTCGCCGCGGATCGAGTGTTTCCGTTCCTCGGCCGCTTCGAGCGAGGACACGGCGAGATGAACAATCCGCGCAGAGCAACGATGCTCAGCCTCGTGATTGCGTTCATCACGATCGGGCTCGGGAGCGTCAATCTCATAGCCCCCGTGGTGTCGATGTTCTTCCTCATCTCCTACGGACTGATCAACTACGCGACCTACTTCGAGGCACGGGCCGCGAGTCCTTCCTTTCGTCCACGATTCCGCTTCTTCTCCAAGTCCGCCAGCCTTGCGGGTGCACTCTTGTGCGCTGCCACGATGTTGCTGATCAACCCGATCGCCGGAGGGGCGGCAATCCTGGCTCTCGTCCTGATCTATCAGTACCTGTCGCGCAGGGCGATTCCGACCCGCTGGGCCGATGCAAGCGAATCGCACCACTTCCAGCGCGCAGTCGAGAGCATCCGCTCGATGGAGAACGAACTCCAGCACCCACGCAACTGGAGACCGCAGATTCTCGTCTTCTCGGCCGAGCGGACGAGGAGAGAGCGGCTCCTGCGATTCGCCAAGTGGGTCGAGGGGAACAGCGGTCTGACTGCCGCATTCCGCATCGTGACCGGCGAGGGGGTTCGCAAACGGATCGAGGCCGACGCGGAACAAGAAGCCCTCGCGGATGAGATCGAGGAGTTGGGTCTCAATGTGTACGCGAGGACCGTGCTGGCAACTGACGGATTCGCAGCACTCCCGGTCATCGTCCAATCCTTTGGTGTCGGACGGCTACGGTCGAACGTCGCCCTGTTCGGATGGCCCGAATCCAGCGACCCGACACGGACCGCTGCCTACGTTCGCACCGTTCGCGAAGTCGCTCGCCTCGGGGTCAGCGTCGTGAGCCTGTCCACGGATGAGGATCGATGGCGGCGATTCACCGAGACGCCGATGAAGGATCGTCGCATCGATGTGTGGTGGGAGGACAGCGACTCCGGTCGCCTTTCCCTGCTGGCAGCGTACCTGTGTACACGCAACGGGGAGTGGCAGTCTGCCCGGATTCGCCTTTTGGCTGCACCGTCCGGGAACCCTGCCGTGTTGAAGGACGAGTTGACATCGATGCTGTACGAGGCGCGGATCGATGCCGAAGTGGCGATCCTGGCGTCGCCGTCGCGCACAGGTCTGCTGGAGGCGACGAGAGGCGCGACGCTGGTGCTCACTCCGATGCATCTGCGCCGCGGGACGATCGTCGATCCGCTCGACACTGACATGATGGAGTTGGTGGATCTTCTGCCGATTTCGGCGGCTTTCCATGCCGGGTCGCCGATCGCACTGAACACTGACCCTGCCGGTGGCATAGCCGAGGAGTTGGTAGCGGCCGAGGCCGTACACGAGGCGGACGCCGAGCGAGTCCGGAAACTGGAAAGGCAACTCACGGAGGCCCAGGCGGCGCTCGACTCGATCGATGCTTCGGTCGATCCATCGTCGGCCGCCGAGGCCGAAGAGGCTCTCGATCGGGTCCACCGCCGCGTTCTTTCCGCACGGGCGAGAGCCGAGCGGTCACGCTGGGAAGTCGATCAGGTCCTCGCCTCATCCCGATCGACGAGAGTGTCGCGCTGGAGGAGATTCCGGGATCGGTGAGTCTGACACGGGCTGTGGTCGAAGGACCGAGCTGTCGGCGCAGCGTTGATCCTCAAGAATGGTGGATTCGGGCCGAAAACCTACTGGTACACACTATCGAACACGACATGACCTGAATCACACCGCGAGGCAAGACCATGGCGATGGACGCCACAGAGTTGAAGTCGAGGCCGCCCGCGCGAATTTCGCGGCAGGAGGCGATAGCCGACCTCGGGCAACGTGCCCTGCTCGACCGGGACGTCGATGCCTTGATGGATCGGGCCGTCGGCTACCTCACCGAAGCGCTCGACGTCGAATTCGCCAGCATTCATCACCAGCCGGCCGTCGGCGAACCTCTCGTGTTGGTCGCGGGGAGCGGATGGAATGCAGATGTCGAAGCCGGGTCCACACTCATCGCATGCGATCGTGATTCCCACGAGAGATACGTCCTCCTGGCTCACGCGCCGGTCTATGTCACCGACCTGGCCCACGAAGCCCGATTCGAGGCTTCACGGCTCCTGCAGGACCACGGAGTTGCGTCGTCGTTGAGTGTCAGAATCGAAGGACAGGACGCACCGTACGGAATTCTCGGGGTTCACTCGGCGAAGGACCGCAAGTTCACGGTCAGTGATGGTGAGTTCCTCACATCCGTGGCCAAGATCCTCGGGAGCGCCGTAGAGAACCGGATCGCCGTCGAACAGGTCGAACAGAACGTCCGATATGGAAACGCTCTGGCCGAATGTGCCCAGTACCTCCTCGCGAGCGACGGCGACAACCGCATCGAACACGCACTCGAGGCGTTGCTCGTCGCCACAGAGGCCACGTATGTCTTCATAGAGCGGAATGTGGTCGATCCCGAACTGGGCCTCTGCTCTCGTTTCGTCGCCGAGGCGCACGGACCGGGAACCCCAGACTCGTCACTCCAGAATGAGTATTGGAACCTGGTGCCCTGGGACAGCATGCCGACGTCGCGAAAGGCGCTCGAAAACGGCGATCCGATCGTGATCATCCCGTCCGAGCTCGAAGGTCCCGAATACGACCAGTACGCGGCAGACCCGTTCCCGATCAAGGCTGAGCTGAACATTCCCATCTTTGTCGACGGCGAATGGGATGGTCTGATCGGATTCTCCGACGAGACGGTGCTGCGGACATGGAGCGACACGGACGTGTCACTGCTGTCCACGGCGGCGAAGATGTTCAGTTCCTTCTGGGAGCGTGAGGCGGATCGGGAACGCCTCCAACAGCTGAATCGCGCCAAGGACGAGTTCGTGGCCAGTGTGAGTCACGAGCTGCGTACCCCGCTCACGGCTGTCGTGGGTTTCAGCCGCATCCTCCAGGACGAGGCACACACACTGTCTGAGCCGGAGCGTGCCGAGCTCCTCGAAATGGTCGTGGAGCAGGGAGCAGATCTCGCAAACATGATCAGCGACCTGCTCGTCGCAGCGAAAGCGGGCGTCGGGTCCCTCGAAGTCTCGGCGGTCCCCGTCGACATACGCGCCCAGGCCGCTCAAGTGATCGAGTCGTTCGATCGCGACCAGGTTGCCGGCATCGAGTTCTCGGGTCCGTCGGTCCGGGCGGTCGGCGACCCCGACCGTGTCCGTCAGATCGTTCGCAATCTCATCTCGAACGCGTTGCGGTACGGCGGCGAGACTATCCGCGTCGATGTGCGCGGCGATGCAGGCGCTGGAAAGGTTCTCGTCTGCGACAGCGGTTCCGCCATCCCCGAGGAGGACCGCGAGCGGATCTTCCAACCGTACCAGCGTGCCCACGATGCCCCCGGACTTGCCGGGTCGATCGGCTTGGGATTGGCAATCTCGCGTCAGCTGGCACAACTCATGGGGGGCGACGTCACGTACCGACACGACGGCAACGAGAGCATCTTCGAACTCACGCTCCCTCGTACGGCCTAGCAGTTCAATCTTGCCGTCGGGTTGAAACCTCGATGCACCCCGATGCCGTCGACGCCGCGCATTCACCTTTGCGAGCGCGGTGTCAGCGCACCGATGAACGCTCCAAGCGATTCTTCACCACACCAGAGTCCATCCGCGATGGCTGGGGTAGCATTCGAGCTCCATCCGGGGGTGTAGCTCAGTCCGGCAGAGCACTACGTTCGCAACGTAGGGGCCAGGGGTTCAAATCCCCTCACCTCCACCAGGAGCGCTCACCGCGGTGTGATTCACGTTGCGAGCGTGGGGAAGAGGCTCACGCGGTTCCGTCTTCAACGACTCATTGAC
>CAYTWC010000043.1:0-10626 GCA_964441975.1 uncultured Acidimicrobiaceae bacterium
AGAGCCTGCTTCACGAGGGTGATCACCTCGTCGAGTGACTCGAGGACCTCGATGTCGGTGATCCGGAGAACGAACCAGCCTTTGCTGAGGAACCACTCGTCCCGAAGCGCATCCCGATTCGCGTCGTGTGACATGTCGTCGATCTCGACGATCAAACGGCGCTGTCGACAGGAGAAGTCGACGATGTAGTTGCCGATGGGATCCTGTCGCCGGAAACGTACGCCCATCGCGCTGTTGCGGACTTCGGCCCAGAATCGGAGTTCGGCGAATCCGGGATCCTTCCGGTTCCGCCGAGCGAACCGGATCAATTGCTTGCGATCCATGTCCCACCGATACCAAGCACAGCCGGAGCGTTCAACCCATGCGACGCGAAACGTGCTGCCGGCCGGCCGTATGCTCGGGCTGATGGACGACCCGACACCGCTCGTCGATGCGATCCTTGCACACGGTGCGCTCCTCGCGTCGAACGAGCGCACCGGTGTCAACGGCGTATTCACAAGAGACTCTGCCGCGGATCAGCTGCTCATGGACGACCCGTTTGCGTTCCTGGTCGGGGTCATCGTCGACTACCAGATGCCTGCGGAGCGAGCATGGATCCTGCCGTATCGCCTCAAGGAACGGTTGGCAGGTTGGGGTGCGCAATACGTCGCAGCGCATCCCGACGAAGTCAGGGCGGCCTTCGCCATGGCCCCGATACTCCACCGATTCCCGAACCAGACACCGCGGTTCGTGGTCGGCGGCGCCCAGCGGGTCCTCGACGAGTACGGGGGAGATGCCGGTTCGATCTGGTCGGATTCGCCGACCGCGGCCACACTCCAGGAACGCCTGCGCGCGTTCGCCGGGATCAGTCAGAAAAAGGCGGCGATGGCGGTCGAGCTCCTCGAGCGAGATCTCGGAGTCCGTGTGGTCGAACTCGAAGGATCCGACGTTGCATACGACGTCCACCTCCGACGCGTGATGCTGCGTACGGGTCTGGCTGAGACCGATGATGTCGCGCACATGGTCGAAGTCGCAAGGGCTCTCCATCCGGCCCGGCCGGGAGAGCTCGACTTCCCGATGTGGGACATCGGGCGGAATTGGTGCCACAAGGCGGGACCTCGCTGCGCGGAGTGCGTCCTGGCTCCCGTTTGCCCCAAGGATGTCGGTGCGGGTGACAGCGTTCGCGGTGCGTGACATCCCGCATCTGAAGAATTCACACCGACGTCACCCTGACGTTATTCGCGACTTACGCACATGAGTTCTGAAGCGGTTACGGTGGGTTTCGAGCCACCGCGCTGGGTGGTCGTCACGGTCAATCGGAGGGAAACCAATGACCAAACGTTCGCTGCTGGCAACGGCTGCTGTCCTCAGCATGCTGTTCGCCCTATTGCCATTCACAGCTGCCGGTGCGGCACCTGCTGGAGACTTGTTCTTCTCGGAATATGTCGAAGGTTCTGGGTACAACAAGGCCATTGAGATCTACAACGGCACCGGCGCCACCGTGGATCTCGCGACGTACGATCTTGAGCTGTACAGCAACGGAAGTGCGACAGTCAGCCAGACTCTGAATCTCGCCGGGCATTCTGTTGCCGATGGCGATGTGTTCGTGATTGCGTACTCAGCGGGATCGAATACAGCAGATCAAGCGCTTCTCGACGAAGCGGACCTGCTTGACAGCGCTACGGCAGTCAATTGGAACGGCGATGATGCAGTTGTTCTGAGGAACAATGGTTTGGTTGTCGATTCGATCGGCCAGGTTGGTTTCGACCCGGGATCTACGTGGGGTACAGGTTCAGTCCAAACGCAGAACGACACACTGCGACGGAAGGCGAGTGTCTGCGCCGGCGACACGGATCCGGGCGACGCGTACGACCCAGCCGGGGAATGGGACGGCTACCCGCAGGACACGTTCGACGGCGTGGGTTCACACACAGCGACGTGCGACGACGGTGGCGGAACCACCACGACCACCACTGAGGCAACCACCACGACCACAACCATGGCGCCCGGGGGTGACGTTGCTGACGTGATCATCAACGAAGTCGATGCGGACACCGCGGGGACGGACGTTGCCGAGTTCATCGAGCTCTATGCCGTCAGCGGTGGCGTGGAAGACCTCAGTGGTCTTTCGATCGTGCTCGTCAACGGGAGCGACGACCTCGGATACGGGGCGTACGACCTCGATGGCTACTCCACTGGTGCCGACGGGTATTTCGTCCTGTGCAACGTCGGAGTGCCCAATTGTGATGCACCGATCATCCCGTCCAACGGAGTCCAGAACGGTGCAGACGCCGTGGTGCTGGTCAACGGCAACGCAGCTGACTACCCGAACGACTCGGCGCAGCCAGCCGACGGTGTGATCGTCGACGCCATCGTCTACGACACGAACGACTCCGACGACGCCGGGATCCTCGGCCTCATCAACGCCGGTCAACCGCAGGTGAACGAGGGCGGTGCCGGTGACAGTGCAGGACATTCGAACCAGCGGTGCCCGGATGCAACCGGAGGAAACCGCAACACCGACACCTACGAACAATGGGCGCCGACACCCGGCGCAGCAAACGACTGCCGGATCGTTCCGGTCGAACGTCTCATCCACGAGATCCAGGGATCCGGCAGCGCCAGCCCACTGGTCGGAACCGGAGCGATCATCGAGGGCGTCGTAACCGGTGACTATCAGGGCTACCCGGGTCTCGGCGGCTTCTACGTCCAGGAAGAGGATGGTGATGCCGACGCTGATGCATCGACATCAGAGGGCATCTTCGTCTTCGAGGGCGGAACGTTCACCGACGTGTCGGTCGGCGACGTCGTCAAGGTCACAGGTGAGGTCCAGGAGGGCTTCGACCAGACCCAGATCGGCAACGTGGAGTCCATCGAGATAACCGGATCAGGTGCGTCCGTCACCCCGACATCGGTCTCCCTGCCGGTTTCGAGTCTTGGCTACTGGGAGACGATCGAGGGCATGCAGGTGGAGTTCCACCAGACCCTGTTCGTCACTGAGGTCTACACGCTCGGCCAGTACGGAGAAGTGCTGTTGTCGAGTGGTGGACCACTCGACAACCCGACCAACGTCGTTGCACCCGGCGCTGCCGCGCAGGCGCTCCAGGACGCAAACAACCTGAACGCCATCCAGCTCGACGACGGTGTCTCGTGGTCGAACTACGACCCGACTCCGTACCTCGGTATGGGAGGGACGCTGCGAGGCGGAGACTCCACCGATGGACTGGCGGGCATCGTGGGGTATTCATTCGGTGCCTACGAGATCCAGCCGATCGGGCCGGTCACGTTTGATCGTGTGAACGACCGTCCAGCCGGACTCCCCGCCGTCGGAGGTGATCTCACCGTTGCATCGTTCAACGTCCTCAACTACTTCTCGACGATCGACACCGGAGCGCCCATCTGTGGACCCTCGGCGAATCAGGATTGTCGTGGAGCCGACAGCAATGAGGAGTTCGACCGACAGCGGACCAAGATCATCAACGCCATCGTGAAACTCGATGCTGATGTGGTCGGATTGATGGAGATCGAGAATCACGCTACCGACGATGCTCTGGCCGACCTCGTAGACGGGCTGAACGCAGCCGCGGGTGCAGGTACCTACGCCTCCGTGGCGACGGGACCGGTCGGAACGGACGCCATCAAGACGGCAATCATCTACAAGCCAGCGACCGTCTCGCCTTCGGGTGCGTATGCCGTACTCGATTCGTCGGTCGATCCACTGTTCAACGATGACAAGAGTCGACCTGTCATCGCCCAGACGTTCTCTGAGAACTCGACCGGTGAGCTGTTCACCGTTGCGGTGAACCATCTCAAGTCGAAGGGATCCGACTGCAACGACCTGGGTGACCCCGACACCGGGGACGGTCAGGGGAACTGCAACCTGACCCGCACAGACGCGGCGACGGCTCTCGTGAACTGGCTCGCTGGTGATCCGACAGGAAGCGGCGATTCCGATGCGCTCATCATCGGCGACCTGAACGCCTATGCAATGGAGGATCCGATCTCCGCGATCAAGGCGGCCGGATACACGGACCTCGTGGCGAGCTACCAAGGCGTGGGGCGTGCCGACGGTGCGTACTCCTACGTGTTCGCCGGTCAGTGGGGCTATCTGGACCACGCCCTGGCGAACGGAACCATGACCGCCCAGGTCACCGGGACCGACTACTGGCACATCAACTCCGATGAGCCACCAGCGCTCGACTACCAATCCTGGAATCTGCCGGCGAACCAGACGAGTGACGAGTTCCGATCCTCGGACCACGACGCCGTGGTCGTCGGACTGACGCTCGATGGAGCCAACGCCGAGATCAAGCGGGCACGCGCGCTGCTCGAAAGCGCTATGACCGGAGACCGGTGGACCGACCGATCCATTTCGAAGGCGATCGATTCGCTCGACAAGGCGCTGCGATCCTCGTACTGGACTGCCGATGACATCGTGGAATCACGGAAGGTCTTCGACTATCTGGCGAAGGCGACGAGAGACATCGATGCTGCTGCACGCCGGAGCCTCGATGACGACGTCGCTGACGCAGCGAACGACAAGATCGTCGGGGCCGCAAGGGCCGTCGCAGCGCTCGCCCTCGAGACGGCTGCGGTCGATCCGGCTTCTCCGAAACATATCGGGCACGGTGAATGGTGGCTCGAATTCGGTGATCGCGCTGCCGACGCCGGCTACGAGAGTCACGCCATTCTCCGCTACAAGCAGGCTTGGCTGGAAGCAGACCGTGCGATCAATCCACCGTGGTGGGATTGGTTCGGCTGGCTGTAGGCGGAACGACCGAGCAAGAGTGACCGAGGGGTCGGCACACGGGTCGGCCCCTCTCTCGTTCGCCCGGTGTTGGGCGGCCGCTGGGCCTACGCCACGACCTCGAACAGAGCCCACCGGTCGGGAACCCCCTTCAGCTCGAACTCGCCGAGTGATTCGAATCCGTGCGACGAGCCAACGGTCAGGTCCTTCACCGTGCTTGAAACCGCGATCTTCCCGTCGGGAGCCCTATCGATCACGCGGGATGCGATGTGAACGGCGATTCCGGCGATGTCGTCCCCCGTGATCGAGATCTCGCCGGTGTGCACGCCGGCTCGCATGGGGAGTCCGATGGATGCCGCTTCGGTCATGATCTCTTGCGCCGCGCTGACGGCGCGCGCTGGTCCGTCGAAGTAGGCCAGGTGACCGTCGCCGGTGGTGTGGACGAACGTACCGCCGAACCGAGCGACCTGCGTCTTGCTGATCCGGTTCGCCTCCGCAAGCAGGTCGAGCCACCGTTCGTCGCCCATTTCGGACGCAAGCCGGGTCGAGTCGACGATGTCAGTGAACACGACCGGTGCGAGCCTCCGGTCGGCGGGTGCCCGAACCGTCTCGCCGGTCACGAATCGCTCGACGTGACCGAGCAGCTCCTCGTAATCGCCCGGGAAGAACGGCAGCGTGTCTGCGCCACTCAACTCCACGAACTCGGCTCCCTCGATGTGATCGGCGAGATATCGACCGTGGGCCACCCGGTGCCACACAGCGTCGCGACGATGCAGGACCATCGTCGGCGCGGATATCGCCGACAGAACGGATGTGATGTCGGTTCGCGATTGCCATGCGAAGCCGCTGCGAAGCATCGCCGGCTTCATGGAGTTTCGTTGGTACTTGTTCCACCACCGTCGGAAACGAGGGTCGTTCGCAACCGACGGAGCCGTGATGGCGATCGCGTCACCGGTTGTCCCGTGCTGTGCGAGGTACAGCTCGGCAGCTCGCTCGAACAACTCGACGGGGATCCCGATCGGGTAGTGGTCCGCCCGCGTGAACCGTGCGCACGCATTCACAAGGACGAGCGACAGAACGCGGTCAGGGTGAGTGGCAGCAAATGCCATCGCCATGTAGCCACCCTCCGTGTCTCCCACGAGCGCGGCCTTCTCGCAGCCGACGTCGTCCAGGACGGCGGTGAGGTCTTCGATCCAGCTGTCGATGTTCGGCGGGTTCTCGGTCGACACCGGGTCGGATACGCCCGAGCCGGTCTGATCGAACAGGATCACTCTCGCAAACGAACCGAGTCGGTCGAGATATCGCACAGCCGATGGTTCGTCCCACACGAGATCGATGTTGTTCTGCCAGTTCGTGCAGAAGACGAGATCGATCGTGCCGGAGCCGAACACCTGGTACCCGATTGACCCGCTCGCGGATCGTGCGTACATCGTGTCAGGCGGCATGTGTTACAGCCTGTTGGTGTCGGTGACGATGTCGTCCGGATAGCAATAGGCCCAGTGTTCACCTGGTTCTTTCGACCGGATGATGCCGTGGTGGGTTGTTTCCCAGTGGTGTCGTGAGTGCTGATTCTTCGAATCGTCGCAGCACGCGGTCTTGCCGCACGGCACACAGAAGCGAAGATGCACCCACGTGTCACCGATGGCGAGGCAGTCCTCACAGCCACCGTCGGGCATGGGGTCGAGCGGCATGGATCGGAGGTGGTCACACGGGACAGCCATGAGCGTCAGACTACTCGTTGGGACATTCGTCGGCCTAGTCGACCGCGGTGTCCTGCGTTCTCGGAATCGTCACCGTGAAGACGGTCGATCCGGGTGTCGATTCGACGGTGACGTCGCCTCGGTGCTGTTTGACGATGATGCTGTACGTCGTGTCCAGTCCGAGCCCGGTGCCACGACTGGGTTCCTTCGTCGTGTAGAACGCCTCGAAGATCCGGTCGATGACGTCGGGTGGTATACCCGGGCCGTTGTCGCCGATACGCACCACGATGCTTTCGTCTGCCGCGGCGGTTTCGATCGTGATCGTCGGATCCGGGATCTCGGCATCGAGAAGGGCATCAGCTGCGTTGTCGATGAGGTTGGTCCACACCTGGTTGAGTTGCGAGCCGTATGCGGTGATTCTCGGAAGGTCAGGGTCGTAGTTCCTTTCGATCGAGATCTTCTTGATCTTCGACCGGAGAATCAGGAGCGTGTCTTCGATGCCCTTCGTGACATCCACCTCGAGCACCGGCGCCTGGTCGAGGAACGAATACGACTTCAGCGCCCCGACGAGTTCGGACATCCGTCTGGCTCCTTCGTCGACCTCGGCGAGGAGGCTCTGCACCTCGGCCGCCGACGCAAGAGCGGCGATGATCGTGTCCGCATGCTCCCGGTCGATCGTCATGAGGTCGTCAGGACTCAGGCCGGCATCCACAAGCGAACCGGAGAGCCTCCAGCCGTCGGCGACACCGAGGTCGTCGAGTGCATCTTCGATGGCGGTTTCCTTGTCGGACCGTTCCATGCCCGACAGGACCGGGAGGTCACGACGATCGGGCAACTCGGGGACGACGATGTCCACGGGAAGTGCTGTAACCGCGTCTCGGTGCGCGGCGATCGCTGGACCCAGCTCGCTTGCTCCTCGATGGACCGCTGCGGACGGGTTGTTCATCTCATGGGCGAGTCCTGCGGTGAGAACACCGATCTGTGCCATCCGTTCTGATTGTTTGAGGCGATCCTCCTGCTCGCGCCATCGCTTCAGGAAGACATCGAAGAGCGCCCGGGTTGCTGCGGCGCTGTTGTTGACGACCGTGTCGAACGCATCCTTTGGTATCGACACGAGGTCAACATCGGTGAGCGCGCGGGCGGTGGCGTTCCTCGGTTCGGCGGTCAGGAGCGCCATCTCGCCGACGATCGATCCTGCCCCGATCACAGCGAGGCGGACCTGACGCCCGGCGGATTCCTTGAGGATCTCCATGTCCCCCGATGTGACGATGTACGCCTTGTCGCCGGGATCGCCTTCAGAGAAGAGGGTCTCGCCGCGTCGGACGCGACAGTCGCCGAGGTTCGAGGCCAGGAGTTCGAGGTCGGCTTCCGGAACCTTGGCGAACAGTTCGACGGACCGCAGGTCGAAGTCGCTCATTCCGAAGCCAGGTACTGGTGGACGAGCGCGACGACGACCGACCCTTCACCGACGGCGTTTGCGACTCGACGAATAGCTCCGTCGCGCACGTCGCCTGCTGCGAAGATCCCGGGGACGCTCGTCTCGAGGTGGAACGGGTCCCGCTTGGCCGGCCACACGTCCGTGAACGCAAGCACATCGGAACCGGTGTAGATGAACCCGGCTTGATTTGCGGCGACGATGTCTGTGATGAACGAGGAGTGGGGGACCGCACCGACGAATATGAACAACGCAACTGCATCCCTCACCTCGACCGACCCATCGGCGTCGGAAAGGTGAATCTGTTCGACGTGCTTGTCACCTGTCACCTTCTCCACCTTGGTCCCGGTCAACACCCGGATGTTGTCGATGGAAGCGATCTGATCGACCAGGTACTGCGACATCTTCGCCTCGAGCGATTCGGAGCGAACCACGAGCGTGACCGACTCCGCCGTCTTCGAGAGCATCACTGCCGCCTGCCCTGCGCTGTTCGCACCGCCGATCACGAAGACGGGACGATCGGTGAATGTGGATGCGTCGGTGACAGAGGCGCCGTAGAACACGCCGGCGCCCTCGTACTTCTCGTACCCGGGCACGTTCAGGCGCCGCACCGACATGCCGCTTGCGACGATGATCGACGAGCACTTGAGTTCGTTGCCGTCGGAGAGGTGGACCGTCTTGGTGCGACCATCGACCGACACGGACGTCACTTCGATTGCTGTGATCAACTCGGCTCCGAGCCGAGTCGCCTGGGCGATGGCGCGGCGTGCGAGATCGGAACCGCTCACGCCCTTGGGGAAACCGAGATAGTTCTCGATGCGTGACGACGTCCCCGCCTGGCCGCCTGGTGCCTCGCGTTCGATCAGCGCCGTCGAGAGTCCTTCCGAGGAGCCATAGACCGCTGCGGCAAGCCCGGCCGGCCCTCCGCCGATGATCACGAGGTCGTAGAACGGGGCCTCGGCGGCGCTGTGGATGCCGACCGCTGACGCCAGGTCGGTCCGCGACGGGTTCCTGAGGTGCGTCCCGTCCGGAAGGATGACGAGGGGGAGGGTCTTGCCATCGGTGCTGGCGGCGACGATCGCCGCTGCATCCGCGTCGCGCTCGATGTCGAGATACTGATAGGGGACCTCATTGCGCCCGAGGAACCTGCGCAGCTCGTAGGTGTCGGGAGACCATGACGTCCCGAGCAGCCGGATGCCATCGAACGGAACCGGCACCGTTGCACGCCAGTCCTCGAGTACATCATCGAGGATGGGGTAGAGCTTCTCTTCGGGTGGGTCCCACGGCTTGAGGAGGTAGTGATCGATGCCGACCTCGTTGATTGCCTGGATAGCAGCGTCGGTGTCGGCATATGCGGTGAGCAGGAGACGGCGGGACTGCGGAAACACCTTGATGGCTTGGACGAGGAACTCGGTTCCCGACATCTCGGGCATGCGCTGATCGACCACGAACAGGGCAACGACGTCACCCCGGCTCTGCAATTCGTTGACCGTGTCGAGAGCCTCGGGGCCCGAACCCGCTGCCACCACCTGATAGTCACCCGCGTACTGTGCTCGAAGGTCGCGGCGGATGGCGGCGAGTACCTGGGGGTCATCGTCGACAGCGAGAACGATCGGCTTGCCCATGGCGTACTTGTGCGTCCTTCCAGATCTGGTGCCCGTCCAGCGAGACTACTTCGCGTGACGTTCGTGTGTGCGGTCGACACGGGCTAAGTTGGCGGTCGTGTCTGACGAAGCTGCTCCATCCCAGTATCGGCTCGTGGTGCTCGGTGCCAGGGGGTCGATCCCCGTGTCGGGCAACGAGTTCGCGCGGTACGGCGGGTCCACGACCTGCATCGTGGTCGCCCGCGGATCGACCGTCGCATCGTTCATCGATGCGGGTACGGGCGTGATGGCATTCGAGGCCCACGGTCTGCAGTTGACCGGTTCGATTCCGGTCTTCGTCACCCACTACCACTGGGACCACATCCAGGGAGTGTCGATGCTCGGCGAGGTCTGGACAGGGGCGTGCTCGTTCACGTTCCACGGGCCGGGCGACCCACGAGAGATGCTCACCGATGCCATCAAACCCCCGTGGTTCCCCGTGTCGCTTCAGGACGCGCCGGAGCCTGTTGCATACCGGCCGGTTGATCAGCCGGTCGAGTTCGGCGAGATCGTCGTCACCGCCTTCCCCGTGCAGCACCCACAGGGAGCCGTCGGATATCGGATCGACGGACCGAACGCCAGTGTCGCGATCGTCACCGATCACGAGTCGACTCCGGAATCGGACACGGTGATCGCCGACGCCATCGCCGGAGTGGACGTCGTGTTCCACGACGCGCAGTATCTGCCTTCGGAGGCCGCCGACCATGTCGGTTGGGGTCACTCCACATGGAAGGATGCCGTTGCGATGGCCGAGCGAGTTGGTGCACGACAGCTCGTGTTGACGAGTCACGATCCTCGGCGTACGGACGAAGAAGTCGACGAGATGATCGTCGAGGCGCGAGAGGTGTTCCCGAACACGGTTGCTGCCGGTCCGGATTTGGAGCTGCCGCTGTGAGGATCGCCGGGATTCGACCACCTCGTTTGAGAACGCTCGATGAGACCGAGCGGAGCGCCACCTGGCTCGAGCTGTTCTACGACCTGGTCTTCGTCGCTGGTGTCGCGGTTCTCGGGGTCCGTCTCGTCGGGAACCCGACGTGGGAGGGCGTGCTTTCGTACGCCGCCTACTTCGCGTTGCTCTGGTGGCTGTGGGCGAGTCACACGTTCTACGCCGATCGCTTCGAC
>CAYTWC010000044.1:0-10583 GCA_964441975.1 uncultured Acidimicrobiaceae bacterium
CGTCGGTCGCTCGGATCGCCGTGATCGGCATCGTCACGTTGACTTTGGTGCGGGTTCCGAGCGCGGTGGCGTCACCGATGCCGCCGTCCGAACGTCTTGTGCTCGAATACGTCTCCGCCGACGAAGCAACGCCGGCACCACAGGTTCCGTCCGCCGGCCGGGTGCTCTCCGCTCCCGCTCGGGCGATGACACATGCAGCCGAGGCCACCTACACGGTCGTTCCGGGCGACTGCCTCTGGAGGATTGCAAGAGCGATGCTTGAGCGCAGTGGCACTTCGCGTCCGTCCGGTGGAGAAATCACTGAACTATGGACCGAGATCTATCGGATCAACCGTGACACGATCGGACACGACCCGAACCTCATTCGTCCAGGGCAGGTACTCGTCCTCCCGGAAAGGTGAAACATGGAATCCGAAGAGTACGAGCACGTTCCTTGGTCGAACCTCGTCGCAGAAGCGAAGGCACCGGTCGACAAGAGGCTCTATCTGGTCGCCGGTGGAGTCGGGCTCATCGTCGTGATGATCTTCGGGATGCGCATGTTCGGCTCGGCGCATCCCGTACCGGCCACTTCGGATCCGGTCGCACCTGCGACGCAGCTCGTGGAGGAGCCGCCCGGCGAGGTCCCGGTCACGGACGCCGCAGTCACCCCGACCATGACGGTGACGGAGGCGGACCTGCTCGCGTTCGGACCGGCGGACACGATCGATCGCGGACGTGTCGCCGAGTTCATCGCGGAATGGTTCGTCACCGACTTCTACACGCGTGATGGCTCACCGGAGACGATTGCAAGTCTTTCTTCGCTCGCATCTGAATCGATTGCAACGGAGCTCCCTCACCATGACACCGAGTCGGCGGACGCGTTCGTCGAATGGGCGCGGGCGTTCCGGGTCCTCGAGACCGGAGACGTCGTGGAGGTCGATGTTGCGTATCGGACCATCCACGCTGTCGACGCGGGCTACATCAGGGATCCGGTGGAAGCCGTACGGATCGCGCTGACCGATAGGACGGGAGGCTGGAGTGTCGAGGCACTGCCGGCGATCATCGATCTGCCGTGACCGACGAAGGTCGGGCGTGGCTGTGGCTATGCAAAGGCCCGTTCGAGTATGTCGCTGATCGGTTGTGCGAGGTACTCCCAGTCAGCGGTCGGCTGGCGAGTCACCGTCACGAAGTCAGCGGTCATGAACAGGGAGACGACCCCATCGAGTTCGAGGATCGCAGCAGCCCACTCGTCTGCGGTCGCGGCATCCGTGAACGTCGCCGGACCACCGACGGCCGTGCCGACGGTGAATTTCAATGCGTTCGGGTTCGGCGTGTTCTCGATCACAACGCCCATGCGGCGGTCTCCTCGTTGCGTGCCCCGATCGTAGTGCGTAGGGGTTCTGATCGACCCGGGCTCCTGTGTCGACCATCGCAAAGGAGCAGTCGGTCTGTCATGACCTAGGCTCAGTAGGCCGTCGCAGAGGAGGGCCCTTGGAGTCGAGGCAGTGTGTCACCGCGGCACGTGCATGCAGCGATCTGTGTATCCCCGGGTGGGCGTCGTGATCCTCGGTGCGGACGTCGGGGGTACGTTCACGGACCTTGTGTTCGTATTCGACGGTGAGGTGTCGACCGCGAAGGTGCCCACGACCCGGACCCAGAGCGACGGTATTGCTTCGGGAGCCAAGGCACTCGTCGGCGAACGGAAGGCGAACGCATTCCTGCACGGGACCACTGTCGCCACGAATGCACTGCTCGAGCGCAAGGGAGCGCGGACAGCGCTCATAACCGATGAGCGGTTCGAGGACATCATCGAGATCGGTCGGCAGGACCGCCCCTCCCTCTACGACTCGTTCTTGGATCGCCCTCAACCGCTCGTGCGGCGTTCCGACCGCATCGGTGTCGGATCGCATGTGGCCGGCTTCGATGCTCTACCGACCGGAATCGAATCGCTTGCCATCGCAACGGTTTCAGGCCATGACGACCCCGACAGGGAGCTGGAGATCGAACACCGCGCCCGTGCCCTCGGCTTTCGCGGCCCGGTCAGCAGATCATCGACAGTCGCACCGGAGTTTCGAGAGTACGAACGAACTTCGACCACCGTCCTGAACGCCTATCTGGTTCCGGCAACAGCGCACTACCTCGAGACACTCGACGAGGCGATGATCGGATCCGGACTCGTCGGGCATGTGTCGGTGATGATGTCATCGGGCGGGCTCACCTCCATCGAGGAAGCAGCCCACAACCCGGCGACCATTCTGCTTTCGGGTCCGGCCGGGGGTGTGATCGCGACAGCGGCCTTTGCCGGTAGACACGGGCACAGGCGGGTCGTTTCGTTTGACATGGGTGGCACGTCGACGGACGTTTGCAGGATCGAGGATGGTGGGTTCGACGTTTCCTACGAGCGTTCGGTCGATGGCTATGTATGTCGTCTGCCGTCCGCCGGTGTGCATACCGTTGGAGCTGGGGGCGGGTCGATCGCGTGGATCGATCCGGGCGGATCGCTCCGCGTCGGTCCGATGAGTGCAGGTGCTTTCCCAGGCCCCGCTTGTTACGGGCTCGGTGGAACGGAAGCCACGGTTTCGGATGCCAACGTCGTGCTCGGACGGATCGCACCCAATGCCGCGCTCGGCGGATCACTTCGAGTCGATCGGAGCCTTTCCGTCGACGCCCTCACACCCCTGTCCGAGGCGTTGGAGATGACCGTGGAGGAGACTGCGCTCGGCGTCGTTGCAATAGCCGAAGAGGTGATGGCCCAGGCCATTCGTCGCGTGTCAGTCGAACAAGGATCGGATCCGCGAGGGGCCTACCTGTATGCCTTCGGCGGTGCCGGTGGACTCCATGCTTCAGCCCTTGCTCGTTCGCTCGGTATGGAAGGCGTCGTCGTCCCTCCACACGGCGGCGTGTTCTCCGCCCTCGGGTTGCTGCTCGCCCCGCCACGTTCAGACATGGCGGTGAGTGTGCTCGGGAGTGAATTCACCATCGAGACAGTGACCGACGCCTTTGAGCGTGTCTCGGATCGTGCTCGCCGCACCCTCGAGGCGGCCGGCCATGAGGTCGCTCGCGTCGAGTCCGTCGTTGATGTCCGGTATCGAGGTCAATCACACGAGATCGGTGTCCCGTTCGTCACGGGCGACCCGCTCGAAGGCATCGTCGGGGCGTTTCATGAGGCGCATCGTCGCCGCAACGGGTTCATCCGTCCTGACGACCCCATCGAGATCGTCTCGGTGAGAGCAGCCGCTGTCGGTACACCGGCTCTGTCAATCGACCAGCTGGCCGTGGAGCCGTCCGGCGCCGAGACCACCGTTGGCAGTCGACGAGTGATCTTCGCGGACGGTGCCGTCGATGCGGCGGTGGTATACCGCGGCTCGTTGGCCGCCGGTGCGACCGTCTCCGGTCCGGCGATCGTCGAGGAGGACGAGGCGACCACGGTGCTCGCTCCGGGCGAAACAGCTGTGGTCCTCGAATCGGGAGCGATGGAGGTGACGTGGTGAGCCTCGACCTGATCGTTCTCGAAGTGGTCCGCAACCAATTGGCAGCGATCGCCGTGGAAATGGGCATCGTTCTGAGGAACAGTTCGTTCTCACCGAACATCAAGGAGCGGGTCGACTGTTCGGCGGCCGTGTTCACGCCCGAAGGCGAGATGCTTGCTCAGGCCGAGCACATTCCGGTGCACCTCGGGTCGATGCCAGCGTCCGTCGAGGCGGTCCTCGCGCGGTTCGGCTCCGATCCGGCTCCCGGGACACAGTTCGCGGTCAACGACCCTTTTGCCGGGGGAACGCACCTCAATGATCTCACCCTTGTCCGGCCGGTACACGTCGCGGGCGAGCTCGTCGCCTGGGTGGGAAACCGTGCCCACCACGCCGACGTCGGTGGCGAAGCGCCGGGGTCGATGCCGGCGCACGCGACCCGGGTGTCCCAGGAAGGGATCGTCGTGTCACCGATGGTGGCTGCGCTCGACACGGTCTGGGATCCGGAGTTCCTCTACCCGTTTCTCGAAGCCACACGGACACCGATCGAGCGACGCGGGGACCTTGCTGCCCAGCTCGGGGCCAATGAGGCCGGCGCAAATCGGCTCGCTGCGCTTGTAGAGGCCAACGGCATTCGAGGATTCCGATCGCTCTCCGACGCTCTCCTTGCGTACGGTGAGCGGCGAATGCGTGCCGCGATCTCGGTCTTGCCCGATGGAGCGTCGACGTTCGAGGACACGATGGAGTGGCGTGGGGAGTTCGTTTCGATCCGGGTGACCGTGACCGTGTCCGGCGACCAACTCACCGCAGACTTCACTGACACCGATCGTCAGGTCGCGGGAAACATCAATGCCGTTCGGGCAGTGACCGGGTCGTGTCTGTCGTTTGCGGTGCGCGTCGCGACCGACCCGTCGATCCCGGCGACGGGGGGAGCGCACCGTCCACTCGACCTCATCACGGTGCCAGGAACGATCGTCGACGCCACGAGTCCGGCTGCTGTTGCAGCCGGCAACGTGGAGACCTCACAGCGGATCGCCGACGTCCTGTGTGGTGCGCTCGCTTCGTTCGCTCCCGACCGTGTGCCTGCGGCGGGGCAAGGAACGATGAACAATGTCTTGATCGGCAACGAGTCGTTTGCCTACTACGAAACGGTCGCAGGTGGTCAGGGTGCGCGGCCGTCGCGCGACGGTCAGAGCGGAATCCAGACCGGCATGACGAACACGAAGAACACGCCCATCACGTCGTTGAGTGCTCACTATCCGTTTGAGGTGACCCGCTACCGCTTGCGTGAAGACAGCGGAGGGACGGGGCGGTTCGTCGGAGGTGACGGGATAGAGCGTGGAATCAAGTTCCTGGAACCAGCGACGTTGTCGCTGATGGGAGAGCGTCGTGCGACCCGGCCGTGGGGACTTGCCGGGGGCGGTCCCGGTCAACCGGGTGAGGACTGGTTGATCATGGCGAACGGGGACCGTCAGCGGCTTGCGTCCAAGTGCACCGTCGAAGTCGAAGCCGGCGACGAACTCGTCGTGCTGACCCCAGGCGGAGGCGGCTGGGGCTGACGGTACCGGCGACGGTGTTCGATCCGTACACTTCGTTCCGGCGATCGAAAGGGGCGCAACCGATGGCTTGGTCCACCGACGACATCCCAGATCTCAGTGGAAGGGTCGCCGTGGTGACGGGTGCAAACAGCGGACTCGGCCTCGAGTCGGCGAAAGCACTCGCCGGAGCCCGAGCCCACGTCGTCATGGCCGTCCGCAACCAGGTGAAGGCTGAATCCGCTCGTGCGAGCATCCTTGAGGAGAACCCTCACGCATCGCTTGAGCTTGTGAGCCTCGACCTCGGATCCTTTGAGCACACGGCGTCTGCCGCGCAACAGATCGCATCGACGCGACCGGTGGTCGACATACTGATCAACAATGCCGGTCTGATGGCCATGCCTGAACGGCGAAGCGCTGATGGCTACGAGATGCAACTCGGGGTCAATCACCTTGGTCATTGGGTATTCACCGCAGGACTGCTCGGGCCGCTGCTGAACGCAGACCACGCCAGAGTGGTGACCGTCACCAGCACGGCTCACCACATGGGAAGCTCCGTCGACCCCGACGATGTCAACCTCGAGAGTGGCTACTCGGCTTGGAGCGCCTACGGCAGGGCGAAGCTTGCGAACTACCACTTTGGTCTCGGGCTTCAACGGGAATTCGCCGCACGGTCCTTACGGGCGGCAAGCCTGATAGCGCACCCCGGGCTGTCGAACACCAACTTGCAGGCCCACACGGTCGCCGAGGGGGGAGGGGGACGCGGCGGGGACGCTGCTCATTGGCTGGTCAA
The DNA here is from genome assembly GCA_964441975.1 of uncultured Acidimicrobiaceae bacterium. GTDB lineage: Bacteria > Actinomycetota > Acidimicrobiia > Spongiisociales > UBA5794 > UBA5794. The sequence goes on from CAYTWC010000044.1 coordinate 5,775, forward strand.
CAGGGCCGGCATGTCAGCTGCGCACGGCGCCCTCCCGCAACTACGCGCAGCGACCGACCCGGGTGCGAAAGGCGGAGAGTTGTATGCGCCACGCTTTGTGAACTGGGGCCCTCCTGTCCGGAGGCCGATCCTCAGACCCGGTGCAGACCGTGCCATCGAAGCACTCTGGCTCGTCTCCGCTCGCGAGACCGGTATCGGTCTCGACTTCGGGGATGTACCCGATGGTGATGGAACGGTCGACGCGGGCGCCTGAGCGACCGAGCTACGCAGGTCCGTTGAACAGAAAGACCCGTCCGTCACCTTCCAACGACCACGATCCGAGACCGGCCCCCAAGAGCCAACTCGATCCGGCGGCTGCGGAAGTGCGAGCGCCTGTCGATTCATCCACCCACGTGACAGGACCCTGATCGACGATCGCAGCCGACAGTCGGTGAACGGGGACGGTGGTGACTCCGGACACGTTGACCACCGATGCTTCGAAGAACCGGCGCGACGCTTCGGTGAATACCGGCGAATGTCCCGTCGCACCTTGCACGACACCGAGAAGCGGGAGCACGTGGTCCCGTGGCGAAGGACTGAGCAGACATTCGAATGCCGCATCCCACCCGGCGCCGAGGTGTGCTCGCTCTGCGTCGAGACCGAGCGACGCATGCTCGGCGAGAATCGACGCCGAGGACGGCTCCTGGATCTCGGCGAGGAGTGCGCCAGCGCCGATGGCGTGCACCAGCCCTGGAGGCACGAAGACCGTGTCGTTGTAGGCGAGGTCGAACCGATGCATCCGATCAAGCATCCAGTCGGGGTCCTGACGGTCGATGGCCGCACGAATATCGGACTCCGTCGTTCCTTCGGCGAACCCGAGCCACACCGTTGCGGTTTCGGACAAGATGATCCATGCTTCCGCCTTCCCGTTGCTCAGACCGAGATGCTTGCTGGCGTAGTCGTCGTCGGGATGCCAATGGACAGGTATCCGCATGCCGGGGTTCAGGAGCTTGAGGAGAAAGTCAGCCGTTCCATCGCTGACATCCGATCCGAGCCATGAGGCTGGATCGGCGCTGATGAGCGCGGACACCGTGCGGCCGTCGGCGACGCGTGAATAGCCGACGGGGTCGCCCAGAGAATCGGTCTTGCGCGACCCGCCGATCGTCGTCGATCCGATCCAGTCCTCCGGACTCAACGGCAGGCTGTCGTCATCGATCCCGCGATACCCACGGATGCCGGCGCCGCCGGAGTAGTAGACGGGGATCGGGTTGTGGGGGAGCGGGAGGATCATGCGGGTCGTCACCCTGTGATGAACTCCGTGCGCCTACGGCGTCGCCTGGCGGCAGGTCTGGCGCTGCGTCCCGAGTCCTTCGATGGTCAGCTCCATGACATCGCCGTCCTTCAGATATGCGGACGGATCGAGGCCGAGCGCGACACCTGGAGGAGTCCCTGTGTTGATGACGTCGCCTGGTTCGAGGACCATGTACTGGCTGAGGTACCAGACGACGTGACCGATCCCGTACACGAGCTGGTTGGTGTTCGATGACTGGCGCTGTTCACCGTTCACCGACAGGCTGAGGTCGAGGGATTCGGGGTCACCTGCTTCATCGGGTGTGACGATGTACGGCCCCAGCGGGTTGAACGTCTCGGACGACTTGCCCTTGACCCACTGACCCTCGCGTTCGATCTGGTACTCGCGCTCGGAAACGTCGTTTGACACCGCGTAGCCAGCAACGGCATCCAGTGCAGCGGCCTCATCGGGTAGGTATCGGCAGGTCTTGCCGATGATGATGGCGAGCTCGACCTCGTAGTCCGTCTTCTTCGACCCGGGCGGGATGAGAACGTCGTCGTTGGGGCCGACCACGGTGTTCGTTGCTTTCATGAACACAACCGGCTGACCGGGTACGTCGAGTCCGGATTCAGCCGCATGGTCGGCGTAGTTGAGTCCGATGCATACGACCTTGTGCGGACGGCCGAGCGGTGCGCCGATGCGTCCGGACGGGGCATCGACCGCAGGAGCGGATCCGTCAGCGATGGCGGTGCGCACGAAGTCGGTCCCCTTCTCGAGCCAGAAGGAGGTGTCGTAGTCACCGACGGCGTCCGTCAGGTCATAGGTCTGGCCGTCGAGGATCGCCATAGGACGCTCCTGACCGATTTCTCCAGAGCGAAGCAGCTTCATTCGCTTGGTCCTTTCCATGCCGAGATCGCTGAGTCGAATCGTTCGAGCACCGCATCCAATGCATCCGGACCGTGCGCAGTCGAGGTGTACCAGACGCCGCGATCCGTGACCCAAATGCCGTGGTCGACGAGGGAGTGCGAGAACTCGCGGTACGCGGCGAGGTCGAGGTTCTCGAGGGAACGCCAGTCGGTAATCGTTGCATCCCCGAACGAAAGATGGAACGCAGCAGGCACGCCGTGTACCGCCATCTGGTGACCATGATCCGCTGCGATCTTCGGAAGCGACTCGATCAGGTGAGCTCCATGTGCCTCAAGGGCCGGGTACGGGTTCTCCGTGCGCAGGTAGTTGAGGCTCGCGATGGTCGCTGCTGAGCCCATCGTGTTGGCGTTGAGGGTGCCGGAGTGATTCGTGTCCCCGGCCAGACGTTCCATGATGTCGGCTCGGCCAGCGAATGCCGCGACGGGGAATCCTCCTGCGATCGCCTTGCCGTACGTTGCGAGGTCGGGGGTCACTCCGAACTTCTCGGTGCCGCCACCGATCGAGATCCGGAACCCGGTGATGACCTCGTCGAAGATGAGTACGGCGCCTGTGGAATCACAGACCGAACGCAGATGCTCGAGGTACCCGGGCTTCGGGACGATGGCGCCGGAGTTGACCATCATGGGTTCTGTGAGGATTCCTGCAATCTCGTCTCCGTGATCGCGGAACGCCCTGTCGATCGCATCCGTGTCGTTCCAGGGGAGCATGAGGAAGTCGTCGAGGTGCGAGGACACCTGGCCGGCGGACGCCGCCTCCCATGCACCGTCGCCGGGTACGGCGAGGACGTTGTCCAGCCAACCGTTGTATTGCCCCTCGAAACGGATGATCTTGACACGCCCGGTATGGGCACGAGCCAGGCGGGTGACGGCCTGCACCGCCTCGGTCCCGGTCGAAGCGAAACGCATGAGGTCGGCCCATCCGATCGTTTCGAGCACTGCTTCTGCGGCGTCCACCTCGAGGTGGTTCTGACCGCCGAAGATGATCCCGTTCCTGGTTCCTTCCGCCACAGCATCGATGAGGAAGTCGGGCGCGTGCCCCAAGAAGTTCGGACCTTGTCCGAGGAGGTGATCGACGTAGTCCTTGCCGTCGACATCCCACATCCAGGCACCTTTGGCCCGGTCGATGAAGACTTTCGGTCCCGAGAGCCGCACGTTCGAGTGCACACCCCCCGGAGTAGTTGCGAGGGCTCGTTCGAGCAGGCTGGGGGATGTCATGGATACATCTTTCACGGGTCGGTTTGTATAAAGTATAGGTTCGAGAGGTGTCACCGATTTTCAGGTCTGACACCGTCCGGACCGTGGACGACGATGCCTACATTGTCCATGGCCGTGGAGTCCATACTAGGGGGCAGCGTTCATCGTGAAATTGCGGAGCAAGGGCTGGTTCGAGGGTGACGGGCTGAACCCCGTGATCCACCGTGCATGGCTGAGAAGTCAGGGCCATACATCCGAGATGTTCGACGGCCGACCCGTTGTCGGCATCGCCAACAGCTGGAGCGACACGACTCCGTGCAATGCCCATCTGCGGGATCTTGCTGAGCGGGTGAAGCGTGGCGTATATCGCGCGGGAGGGTTCCCGCTCGAGTTCCCGGTCATGTCCCTCGGCGAAGTGCTCATGAAGCCGACGACGATGCTGTATCGCAATCTCGTCGCCATGGAGGTCGAGGAGTCGATCCGTTCGCTTCCCTTCGACTCCATCGTCACACTCTCTGGTTGTGACAAGACCACGGTGTCGATGCTGCTCGGTGTCGCAAGCGTCGATGTGCCGTCGATCGTCTTGACCGGCGGACCGATGCTCAAGGGCATCAGCGGGGCGAAGGAGATCGCCGGTGCATCGGGTCTGTGGGAAGCGGACCGTGAGCGGCGTGCCGGCAACCTCGACGAGGAAGGATGGCTGGAGGTCGAGAGCTGTCTCGCACGGTCACCGGGACACTGCGGTGTGATGGGGACCGCGTCGACCATGGCGTCGATGGTTGAGGGCCTCGGTATGACGCTCCCGGGAGCTGCCGCCATCCCTGCGGTCGATGCCCGTCGCCGGGTCATTGCGGAACAGGCCGGCGTCCGTGCGGTCGAGATGGCAGGAACCGACCTCACCCCACAGAAGATCCTGACCGAGGGTGCATTCCGGAATGCCATCACGCTGCTCCATGCCATCGGTGGGAGCACGAACGCGGTCATCCACCTCACCGCGCTGGCGCGTCGAGTCGGAGTCGACGTCGACCTCACCCTGTTCGACGAACTCTCGCGGACCACACCGCTGATCGCCGATGTCGTGCCGACCGGGAAGTTCCAGATGGAGGACTTCTTCTACGCAGGCGGGATCCCGGCCGTCCTCAACGAGCTGCTCCCGCTGCTCGATCCGGATGCCATCGATGTCACAGGTCAGACGGTGGTCAGCCAGGCCGCGAAGACTCCGGTGCAGCGCCCGGAAGTGATCCATCCGCTCGACGAACCGATGGATGCCGAGGGCGGCCTCGCCGTCCTGTTCGGGAACCTGTGCCCCGACGGTGCGGTCATCAAGCACGGTGCGGCGTCGCCCCACTTGCTCCAACACACCGGACGTGCCGTTGTTTTCGAGGACCGGCGTCACCTTGAAGCAACAATTGACGACCC
>CAYTWC010000045.1:0-6635 GCA_964441975.1 uncultured Acidimicrobiaceae bacterium
TCCCCACCACCGGCGACCCAGATCGGGATGTGCGGGCTCTGCACGGGCTTCGGCTGGCAGATTGCACCGTCGAGCGTGTAGTACTTGCCCGAAAAGGACGCTTCGTCCTCTGTCCACATCTTCTTCATGATCTGCACAGCTTCATCCAGCTGCCCGAGCCTGACCGACGGCTTCGGGAACTCGTAGCCGTACGCGTTGAACTCGTGTTCGTACCAGCCGCCCCCTATACCCATCTCAAGGCGTCCGTTCGAGATGTTGTCGATCGACGTCGCCACCTTGGCGAGATACGAAGGGCTTCGGTATCCGTTGCATGTGCACATCTGTCCGAGCCGGACCGTATCGGTCGTCGCAGCGAGGGCGGCCATCACGGTCCAGGCCTCGTAGGTGACCTCCTGCGTCGGTTCAGGAACCGTGTGGAAATGGTCGTAGACCCACACCGACTCGAAACCGAGTCGCTCCGCCTGCTTGGCGACGCCAAGCATGGTCGACCAATGCTCTGACTGGGGCACATCGATCAGGTCGACGCGCCATCCCTGGGGTACAAATGCTCCAAATTTCATGCCGTCGACTCTAGGCGATGCACGATTGGTTCACGACGAGCGCGCGATGTCCACGAGAATCCGTGCGGTCTCCAGGGGTGCTTCGTCCTCGATCGCATGCCCGACGCCTTCGAGCATCACGACCTGACTCCGCCCGAGTGCCTCGATGATCGGCTCCGCTGTCTCGACCCGGACCATCACGTCGTGTTCCGCGAGCACAACCGTCGCCGGCATGGTCGCGGCGGCGGCTGCGGCAACGGCACCGCCGTATTCGTTGCAGGCACGTAGATCGGCGGTGAACGTGTCATTGCGAAGGGTCTGGTATTCCTCCATGTGCTTTGCCAGAGCATCGGGGAATCTCTCGGCTGCGTCACGGACGTGCGAGTAGCGGGTGACGGCGTCATGGAGCGCCTCGGGGGTCTCGGGTTCGAGGAGGCGATCCGACACCGACATCGGAGCGCCGGTGCACATCAGAACCAGATGGTCGATCCGTGTCGGTATCCGGGAGGCCACTTCGAGAACCACGACCGATCCCATCGAGTGGCCGGCGAGCACGATCCCCGACAAGTCTGCCTCGACGATCTTCGCCGCGACGAAATCGGCAAGACCCTCTATCGATCCTGGGTGAGGGGAATCCTCGGTATTGCGACCCGGTAGATCGAACGCGACCCACGGCACATCCGTGTCGACGACCGCGTCCCCGACACCACTCCACACGTTGCGATTGTCTCCCGCCCCGTGGATCATCACAACTGGGCGTGCGCTAGGCGTCATTCTGCCGTCCGAGGCCGCGAATCGCCGCCTCACTCATCCGGGTCAGAATGCTTCGCAGTTCGTCGTCCGCGATGCCTGATGCAAACATCGCATCAGCCGATCCGGAACTCAGCCGCCACACGGCAGCTGTTCCGAACCGCGCCTCCTCGATCGTCAATTCCGGATACAACGCGACGATTGCCTTCGCCCATGCATCCTGGTAGGTGGCCCGATTCGCTGCCGCCATCTCCTGGTACTCACGCGGGAGAAAGCGGAGATCCTCGATCAGGAGGGTGAACTCGGCTCGACGCGTGACGGACAGCCGGATGTGGGTCGACAGCAGGAGCCCCAAGGCGTCATGAGCCGCGAGTTCAGCTGCAGCGTCGATCCCCTCCCTGAGCATCATCCAGATACGATCAAGGACCGCGATGAGGATCTCGTCCTTGCCTGCGAAGTGGCGATACACGCCTGGGCCGGTGATCCCGGCCGCAGCCCCGATATCGTCGATTCCGGTCGCATAGAACCCGTGTTCGTAGAACAGCTGGGTGGCCGCAGCGATGATCTGCTCGCGTCGGACTCTTCCACGCTCTGTCGCCGGATCGTATGTGTATGCGGCTTGCTTCACATCAGATCCCCACGGCATCGGCCAGTCGATCCCGATAGGACTCGACCGACCCGAACAGCAACGACGAGGACTTCGCCCTCTTGAAATACAGGTGCGCCTCGTGTTCCCACGTGAACCCGATACCCCCGAGCACTTGGATCGTCTCTCCCGCGACTTGGAGATACGCGTCCGAACACACGGATCGGGCGAGCGGGACCGCTATGGCTGATTCATCGGCATCGTCGATCGACGACGCTGCGTGCCACGCAACCGAACGTGCGTGTTCGACCGCAACCAGCATGTCTGCACACTTGTGTTTCACCGCCTGGAACGATCCGATTGCACGACCGAACTGGAACCGGGATTTTGCATAGTCGACCGAGATCTCGAGGCACCGCTGGGCACCGCCTACCTGCTCGGCAGCGAGGCAGATCACGGCCACATCGGTCGCCGTGGCGACGGCGTCTGCAGCGTCTTGGATGACGTCGTCCTCGCCGATGGCGACATCATCGAATGACACGGATCCGAGTGGGCGGGTTGCGTCGAGCGACGTGCCGACTTTCACATGGACACCCTCCGCGTCCGCAGGGACGACCACCAAGGCAACGTTTCCGTCCAACTCCGCCGACACCACGAGCACCGTTGCATTCGGAAGGTCGGTCACGAACCGTTTGGTACCGCTGAGGGTGAAACCCTCCCCCGAGCGGGTGAGCGTCGTTGCACCGTCTGTGGGGCTGCTGTGAGCCCCTTCGTAGAAGGCGACGGTTCCGATGGAATCGCCCGCGGCCCTTGCAGGGAGTAGCCGTTCCTTCTGGCCTGCCGATCCCCCGCGGAGGATGCCCGCGGCAGCAGCGACGGTCGACAGGACAGGGACCGCAGCAACCGCCCTACCGAGTTCTTCGAAGACGACAGCGGTCTCGGCGAGCGTCATCCCCGCTCCTCCATACTCCTCGGGGAGGTGCAGTCCGAGGACACCTATCTCCTGCAATCCGGTCCACACGACGTGGTCGAATGCGTCGCCGGTCGTCGACAGCTCCCGTACCTTGTCGAAATCGATCGTGTTGTCGAGGAATTCACGCAGCGTGGACCCGAGCATCGTCTGCTCGTCTGAACGTGTGAAGGAAATTGCGTCAGCCACGGGGCACATCCTTCCACGGCAGGTCCTTGTCCACCCTCGGTTCACCGGGGAGACCAAGCACACGTTCTCCGAGGATGTTGCGCATGATCTCGGAGGTTCCTCCTTCGATGCTGTTCGCACGGGCTCTGAGGAACTCACGCTGCGGGCTCAGTTGGCGGTCTTGCATCCTGGTGTCGTACACCGTCGATTCGAGGGTGTACCCCTCAGGGATCTCGGCGCCTTCGAGCCCCATCATGCCGACGGTGAATGCGGTGACCTCCTTGTTGAGATCTGCCCATGCGAGTTTTCCCGTTGAGCCTTCCGGTCCCGGCACACCAGCCGACATGTTCTCGGTCGCCCTGATCGCAGTCAGCCGCATTGCCTCTACCTCACCCCACAGCCGTGCGAGCTCTCTGCGATCGCTCTCGGACCCCGATCCGGACCGGCGCCACGTCTCCATCGCGACGCCGATTGTTCCGCTGCTCCGTGGCACCGTGTTTCCACCGATGGCGACTCGCTCGTTCATCAGGGTCGTCATGGCAACGCGCCACCCTGCCCCGACATCGTCGATTCGTTGCGAGTCGGGAACGACTGCATCGTCGAAGAACACCTCGTTGAACTCTGCCTCACCGGTGATCTGGTACAACGGCCTGACATCGACGCCATCGCCCTGCATGTCGACGATGAAATACGTGAGGCCCTTGTGCTTAGGCTGGTCCGGATCGGTTCTGGCTACCAGCATCCCCCAACTAGAGAGGTGCGCGAGCGTCGTCCAGACCTTCTGTCCGTTGATGATCCAGTCGTCGCCGTCCTTGACAGCTCTGGTCGCGAGCCCTGCAACATCGGACCCGGCCCCCGGTTCTGAGAACAGTTGGCACCAGACTTCCTCGACAGTGAACATCGGCCGCAGCCACCGTTCCTTCTGTTCGTCCGTCCCATGCGCTGCAAGGACCCCGGCGCCCATACCGATTCCGATGATGTTCGCCCGGCGGTTCCACAGCGGCGCTTCCGCCTCGTTCAGCGTGCGAGCGACGAGCTCACGGAACCTCGGCGACACTCCGAGCCCACCGAACCCGACCTCGTAGTCCGGCCACGCGAGCCCAAGATCGAATTGGGCGCCCCAGAATTCCTTCGGTTCGGTTGTCGCCACCGGGAAATCCGTGAGCAAACGCCCGAGCGACTCCTCAACAAGCGCCTTCTCTGCGTCGGCGGTCATCGCGATTCCTCAGTGGAAGGGTCGTCCATCACGACCAGCGTCAGTGTGTCGGCAACGAGTGCCGGAGTTTCCTCTCCCTCGATCTCTACGACAACATGTTGAGCCGCGAGGTAGCGGCCAGGCGATCGTTCCGTGAAGGCCGCGAACGTCGATATCAGTCTCACCCGGCTGCCGACCTTGACGGGATTCAGGAAGCGGACCTTGTCCGTTCCATAGTTGATCATCATCGCGACGCCCTCGGGAACGACAAGCGAGCCTTCTCCGAGATGCACCAACAGCGACAACGTCAGGAACCCATGGGCGATCGTCGACCCGAACGGTCCAGCAGCGGCAGCATCCCGATCGACATGGATCCATTGGTGGTCGAGCGTCGCGTCCGCAAATGCATCAACCCGGTCCTGATCGATCGTGAACCAAGCGGATCGGTGCGTCTCCTGACCAAGATAGGACTCGATCTCGTCGAGAGGGACAACGCGCATGGATTCCTCCGGTCGTAGGGTGGCGGTCGTTCGACCGACACGTCCTAATGTGAACGGCAGTTTACATACGGCTTCAACGCCAGAGTTCTTGCAAGGTTCCGCCGACGTCAACACAACGAAGGGCACACGATGCAGATCAAGGAAAACGTAGTTGTCATCACCGGTGGAGCGAGCGGGATCGGAGCAGCGATGGGACGGCGTTTCGCTGCCGAAGGTGCAGGTGCAGTGATTCTGCTCGATGTCGACGAGCCCGAGGCACACAGCGTTGCGAACGAGATCGGGGCCACGGCGATGGCGCTCGACGTATCCGACGACACGGCCACCCGCACCGTCCTGGCATCGATCGAGAAATCGTTCGGAAGGATCGACATTCTCTGCCTGAACGCAGGAATAGCCGTCGGAGGCTCCGTCGATGAACCGAACGAGGTGTGGCAACGGACGTGGGACGTCAATGTGATGTCACACGTGTTTGCAACGAGGTACGTCCTCCCCGGGATGCTCGAGAGAGGCTCCGGCTATCTCGTCCACACGGCATCGGCGGCAGGACTCCTCACGAATATCGGTGCTGCACCGTATTCCGTGACGAAACACGCGGTCGTCGCTCTTGCAGAGTGGCTGTCGGTCACCTACGGCGATCGCGGTATCAGGGTCTCCGTCCTGTGCCCGCAGTTCGTCGAGACGCCCATGCTCGACACCTTCGCTGATGGGTCCGACGAAATGCGCGATTGGGTCCACGGCATCGCGCTGCCCCCGGAAGCGGTCGCCGGTGCCGTCGTCGACGCGATCGACTCCGAGGAGTTCCTGATCCTGCCCCATCCCGATGTCGCGACGTTCTTCCAGCGGAAGGCGACGGACTACGATCGCTGGCTTGCCGGTATGAGAAGCCTCCAAGCCGCGATGGAGTCATCTACGGATTGACAGCGAAGACGACCTTCCCCAGCACGGACCGTGTGGTGAAGACGCCATAGGCGGCCTCATACTGTTCCAAGCCGAACTCGGCCGTGATCCTCGGACGGAGGCGACCGTCGAGAATCATCTCGAACAGGTCGTTTGTGTTCTGTGTGCTCAACGCAGGCTCTCGCGCCGTGAACGATCCCCAGAACACACCGACGACGGACGCTCCCTTGAGGAGAGGCAGGTTCCACGGCACCGCAGGAATGTCGCCAGCAGCAAATCCGATCACGAGGTGGCGCCCATTCCATGCAATCGATCTGAACGCCTGCTCCGACAACGATCCGCCGACCGGGTCGTATACGACGTCGACACCACGGCCCCCGGTGATCTCTTTGATACGCGCACGGAAGTCGTCGGACGAGTAGTTGATGGTCTCCGTCGCTCCGAGATCGCGACAGAACGCGAGCTTCTCCTCGGATCCGGCGGCGGCGATGACCGTGGCACCCATGAGGGACCCGATCTCGACCGCAGCGGATCCGACGCCACCGGCAGCACCGAGGACGAGCAGCGTCTCCCCATTTGCGAGCTGGGCGCGTTGCTTCAGGGCGTGATACGACGTCCCGTAGGCAATGTTGAGCGAGGCTGCCACGTCGAGCGAAACACCGTCAGGGATGGGCGTACACGCCTGCGCGTCGACAAGCCACTTTTCGGCGAAGGCGCCGATCGTGTTGAATCCGCTGACCCTGTCCCCCACCGCGAGGTGATCGACACCGTCCCCGACCGCTGCGACTGACCCTGCTGCCTCGAACCCGGGGACGAACGGTGGCTCAGCCTGCACCTGATACAGACCTTGAATCGTGAGCAGGTCGGGAAAGTTGAGACTCGCGTACGCAACGTCGATGACGACCTGCCCAGGCCCCGGTACCGGATCAGGCAGGTCGACGACCGCGAGCTTGTCCGGTCCGCCGATCTCGGTGCAGTGGATCGCTCTCACGATGCGACTTCGAAGAGGCCTGCCGCCCCTTGGCCACCG
>CAYTWC010000045.1:6645-10540 GCA_964441975.1 uncultured Acidimicrobiaceae bacterium
CTCGTCGCGGGAGTAGATCACCTGGACCGCAAACGCTTCGTTCAACTCCCACAAACCGATGTCGTCCATCGTCAGCCCCGCGTTGGCGAGGAGCTTCGGCACCGCAAAGACGGGCCCGATGCCCATGATGTCGGGATCGACGCCGGCAACCGCCATTCCTCGGTAGTACCCGAGTGGCTCGAGGCCCCTCTCCGCTGCGAGGTCGCTGTTCATCACCACCATCGCGGCGGCCCCGTCCGAGAGCTGGCTTGCGTTACCTGCGGTGATCGTGCCACCGACGACCGGAGGGAGGGACGCAAGCCCCTCGATCGTGGTCCCCGGTCGGTTCCCTTCGTCCGCGGTGAGCGTGACTTCCTCGAAACTCACCTCTCCGGTTTCTCGGTCCGTGAGTTGTTTCCGTGCGACCACCGGCACGATCTCGTCATCGAACGCCCCGGCTCGCTGACCGTCTGCCGTGCGCTGTTGGGATTGCAGCCCGTACTCGTCCTGGGCCTCGCGGCTGATGCCAAAACGCTCTGCGACCACCTCGGCCGTCTGGAGCATCGGCATGTACGCAGCGGGATGCATCTCGACCAGCGCGGGGTCGACCATGCGGAATGTGTTCGTGTGTTCGTTCTGGGCGAGCGAAATGGATTCCAGACCCCCTGCGACCACGGTGTCCATTCCGTCATACAGGATCTGTTTGGCCGCGGTCGCCACCGACATGAGCCCGGAAGAACACTGCCGATCGATCGTCATCCCTGCCACGGTCGTCGGAAGACCCGCTCTGAGACCCGCGAGGCGCCCGATGTTCGGGAACTGTGTTCCTTGCGGCATTGCACAGCCGATGATCACATCGTCGACCTCGGCCGGATCGATCGCCGCGCGGTCGACAGCCGCGCGAATAGCCTCCGCACCGAGGCTCGGGGCTTCGAGGTCGTTGAACGCCCCGCGGTACGCCTTGCCGATCGGCGTCCGCGCCACGGAGACGATTGCTGCATCGGTCATGTGTTCACCCTTCACCCGCGACGTTGGCCGTGGCCATGCCAAGGAATTTCATACTCTGCTCGTTTCCGCTCATGAATTCGCGCTGACCGTCCGGCGCGCTGATCTCGCCGAACCGCGCCTCGATGGTCTCGGGCGTGCGGTCGGCAGGCGCCAGCCACACACCTTCGGTCTCGTAGATCTTCGTGACGGCGAAGGCACCCGCTCCTGCATCCAGGATGATCCCGTTCGGTGCATCCTTCGACACGAGATACAAGACCCCTGGTGTGACCTCCGAAGGGTCGAGCAGCTCCTTGGCCTGATCGGGGAGGATGTCATCCGTCATCCTCGTATGTGCGACCGGCGCCAGGGCGTTCACGCGGATGTCGTATTTTGCGCCCTCGGCGCGCAGTGTGTTCATGAGACCCACGACCCCGAGCTTGGCTGCGCCGTAGTTCGCCTGACCGAAGTTGCCGTATAGCCCGGAAGACGACGAGGTGACGACGATGCGCCCGTAGTTCTGCTCACGCATGTGCCCCCACACAGCCTTCGTGCAGTTCGCCGTGCCGGTGAGGTGCACCGCAACCACGAAGTCGAAGTCGTCCATCGACAAGTTGGCGAACGATTTGTCCCGAAGGACGCCAGCGTTGTTCACGAGGATGTCGACTCTCCCCCACCGATCGACGGCGTCGGCAACCATGGCATCGACGGCGTCGCGGTCGGTGACGTCCGCACCGTCGGCAATCGCCTCACCGCCAGCGGCTCTGATCTCCGCAACGACGGCTTCAGCTGCCGACTCCGACGACCCGGTCCCGTCACGCGCCCCTCCGAGGTCGTTGACCACCACACGGGCGCCTCGCTCGGCAAGCGCCAGCGCATGCGAACGACCGAGCCCTTGGCCTGCTCCGGTCACGATCGCGACCTGTTCATCAAACGTAATCATCGTGTCGGATACCTCATGTTGACGGGTGTTAGCGACGGTTCACATTGTAGGTGTCGCCGAAACCCTCATCCTCGGCGAACCGGCGGGGTCCGGACCGATCAGAAGTTCAAGTACCCGCCGTCGATCGTGATCGTGTCACCCGTGTGCCAGGTACTCGCATCGGATGCGAGATACACCGCGATACCACCGAAATCCTCGGGTGTGCCCCATCGGCCCGTTGGGATGCGCGGTTTGACATTGGCTTCGAACCGCTCACCTTCGATGAAGCCGTCCGTCATGCCGGTCACGACCCACCCCGGTGCAATCGCGTTGGCACGTATCCCGTGGCGGCCGTACTCCACAGCCAGTCCCTGGATCATTGCCCTCACCCCGGCTTTCGTCGCCGCATAGTGTTGGCCCCTCGGGAATCCGGCATCGGCCGAGACGGACGATGTGACAACCAAAGACCCCGACCCGCGGGGCTTCATGTGTTTCACAGCCTCACGGAACGTCCAGAAGACGCCTTCCATGTTGACGCCGAAGATCCATCGCCATTCCTCGGTCGTCATTTCCTCGAACCGCGTCGCCAGTGCCCCGACGCCTGCGTTTGCGAACACAGCATCCACCCTGTCGAAAGCGGCAAGGGTCTCTTCGAACGCCTCGACAACCCGCTCCTCATCGGCAACGTCGACCGTGAGTGCGAGGCCTCGACCTCCGTGGGCGAGGACGGATTCGAGCGCTTCGGCGTTGCGTTCCTCGTTCCTCCCCCAGATCACGACCGTGGCACCCGCTCCAGCGAGAGCCTCCGCCATGCCGAGACCGATCCCGTTGTTGCCACCGGTGACCAGGGCAACCTTTCCGCTCAGGTCGAATAGGTCGGTCAAGGGGATCCTCCAGCGTTTTGTGAGGAGGCGAGCATACCTTGCAGCGCTTGGCCGGACCACGTCACGACGCGACGGCGATGCATCGAGTTCACCGAGACGGCTTGTACCGTTGTATGGATGCGAACACCGATCATCGCCCTCATCGTCGCCGCGATGCTTCTCGCTGCCGCATGCGACACGCGACCCGAGTCCCCGGCGTTCAACGAGACGACGACGACTTCAACCACACTGCCTGGGGCAGAAGGAGTCACCTCGACCACCGTCACCCTTCCGCCGCCCGAAGTCCGCATCACCGGTACGGTCGTCTCCGTGACGGACGGCGACACCCTCCAGATCACGATCGACGGTGTCACGAACGATGTCCGCCTGCTCGGAATCAATGCACCCGAGATGGATGAATGTTGGGGGCAGGAGGCAGCTGTCGAACTCACATCCATGGTCGGGAATCAGGAGGTTCTCCTCACCAGCGGACCGGACGATGTCGATTCCTTCGGTCGCCTGCTTCGGTATGTTTACCTCGAGGGGGATGGCGAACCAGTCTTTGTGAACGCTGCACTCGTCGAGTCGGGGAACGCTGTGGGGCTCCAGGACGGCTCTGAGTTCGCGGCATCGATCAAGGCGTACGAGGCCCGTGCGTTCCAATCCGGCTACGGCATGTGGGACACCTACGCATGTGGCGATCTCGAAGGGGTATCCGTCGACCGACCGGTCATTCGCGTGTCGGAACTGAATGCCGACCCGGATGGACCCGACGCCGACGTGCTCGGTGAGGAATACATCACGATCGTCAACGAAGGCTACGACGGGGTGTCGATCGCCGGGTGGACGCTGCGTGACGAGTCGTCTTCGAACCGCTACGTATTCGATGCAGGGATGGAACTCGATCCGGGCGAGAGCATCACGATCGTCACCGGGTGTGACGGTGGACCCGCCGGTTCCGTCCATTGGTGCAGCGACCAGGCGGTGTGGTCCAACGGGGGCGACACGGCAATGGTCATGGACACGCTCGGCAACGCCGTCGTTTGGTACACATACGGCGAGGACGGCTGAGTCCGTTCGTGTACCTGCGGGCTTGCCCAACCTGCCCGGGTTCTAGACCGTGCGTTCCGAAACGCTCTTCATCTCC
>CAYTWC010000046.1:0-10442 GCA_964441975.1 uncultured Acidimicrobiaceae bacterium
TCTCCAGGTGGACGGGGTCGTCATCGAGCGGGATGACTTCCTTGATGTCGCCGTAGGGGAGGCGAACGGCCATCCCGTCGAGAATGTTGACGCGTGCGTATAGCTCCATGACGTCAACCTACTCGCCGGAAACGCCACGTGTGACGTGCAATGTGAATCCGACGTGAACAATGGTGCCGAAGCACCCGACCGGGACGCGCTAGCGGTAGCGCCAGACGATTCGGCCCATGGTCGGGTCGTACGCGGAAACGTCGACCTCGACCGAGTCGCCAGGGATGATCCTGATCATGCGACCCTTGCGCATCTTTCCCGATGCGCGTGCGGTCACTTCGTGACCTGTTTCCAACTTCACGCGGAATGTAGCGTTCGGCAGTGTCTCCACCACGACGCCTTTCGCCCTGAAGTAGTCGTCTTTACCTGCGATGAGTTTCTCCAATCGTGCGGTCGGCGGCAGAGGTCCTACCGGTAGCCCATCCGACCCATAACCCTTGGAGCGTACCGTCCCCGACCGACTTCCGGCACTCAATCCGGCTCTGCGACCGGTCTTTGCACGACGACATCCACGAACCCGGGTGCAGGTAGCGTGGAGCGAATGCGGAACAAGGTCATCCTGGCGGTGCTGGGTGCATCGGCGGGTTGGGGATTCGGGGGCGTCGGCACACGATTGGCGTACGAAGCCGGAGCCTCCACGCTCACGGTCCTCTCGTTCCGCACCGGCCTCGCGACGATCGTTCTGGCCGTCTTCGTCATCGCCATGCGGCCGGCACCGTCCAAGGAAGCGTGGAAACACGGGAGCCTGATAGGAGTCATCAGGGTCGGTATCAACCCCATGCTCTTCATGGCTTCACTGAACTTCATTTCCGCGGGCGTCGAGGGCCTCATCATCACGTTGATCCCTGCGACGACCGCCGTGTTGGCGTCCATCACGATCAAGGAACGGGTCACGAGGTTGCAAGTACTCGGTCTCGTCGTCGGTCTGACCGGGACCGTGATCATCGGTGTCTCAGGGGATTCAGGACTCGGGGCCGAGGGCAACATCGTCGCTGGGTTCGCCCTCGCAGGCGCAGGTGTTGTGTTCGGTTCACTGTCGGGAATCCTTCAGCGACACCTCGCACCGAGGCACGACACGGTCTCGCTCGCCATGCCGATGTTCGTTTCGGGGACCGCCGTCGCTCTGGTCGTCGGATCGGTCGTCGGATTCGACGATCTCGCGACGTTCGACATCGACATGTGGCTGCTGTTGGTCGTGCTCGGACTCGGGTCGACCCTCATGCCGTTCGGCCTCACGCTGTACGCCTCGAAGCACGCTCCGGCCACGATCGTCGCCATGACTGCCTATCTGGCACCCCTGGTCGCGGTCGTCGGCGGCGTACTCCTCCTCGGCGAGGAGATCACGGTCCCGATCGTGATCGGGGCGTGCCTTGCGCTCCTCGGCGTGGCACTGGTGGGTCGCCCCCGGCGAACCACGACGTAGTAGCCCGCTGCTCGTACCAACCTTGGACCATGGCATCCACGCTGAATCCGCGCCATCGCATCGCCGAGGCCACCGTCGGCCTCTTCGCCCACGACGACTACCCCCTGGCGCAGTCGCTCGACTACCCGGGTGATCCCGGCCTCTTCGGTCCCGGTTCAGCGACCTGGCGGACCATGGGGGATGCAACGGCGATCGTCGGCGGGATCCGTGCGCTCCTCATCCAGACCGCCCATCCCGAAGTCGTCGCCGGAGTCCGAGACCACTCGAACTATCGGCAGGACCCGCTCGGCAGATTGTCGCGTACGACCTCCTACGTCACTGCAACGTCATACGGAGCCATGCCGGAGGTCGACGCCGCGCTGACGGTCGTCCGGCGTGCCCATGTCCCGGTCGAAGGTACGTCCGAACGCGGCAAGGAATACTCAGCGAGCGGACCAGCACAGGCGTCGTGGGTCCACAATGTCCTCGTCGACTCGTTCCTCGAGACCTATCAACGATTCGCTCCGAGTCCGCTCACCCCCGCCGACGCGGACCGATTCGTCCTCGAGCAGACACGCCTCGGTGCGAAGCTCAGGGCGGACGATCTGCCCGAAACGCGCGAAGCGTTGCGTGACTGGGTCGCCGACCACCCGGACGTCGCACCCTCGCAGGGCATGACAGATGCCATGTCGTTCCTGAAGGACCCGCCGCTGCCTCCAACGGCTCGGATCGGGTACCGCATGCTCTTCGCCGCGGCCGTGTCGACGATCCCGGATCGGATCGCCAAGACGATCGGCGTCGAGGCTTCCGCACCCGCCGTTGCATCGGGGCGAGCGCTCCTCGCGACCTTGCGATGGGCCCTCGGCCCGTCACCGTCGTGGTGGCTTGCGCTCGAGCGGACGGGAACACCGATCCCTCCCGGAGTGCGGTTCCTACGGCCACCGCCCGTCGCCGACGATGACCACCGGTTCACAGCCGCCAACCCGGTCTGACACCAACCGTCGTCGCCTTCTTCGGCTTGTGCCACCATGGACCAAGCCGTCCCGCCGAGAAACGCCGAGAGCACCCGCCGGGAGAAGGAGTGACACAACGTGACCGACTACAGCGACCTCCGTTCCCTCTACATCAACACGACCCTGAAGCGGACCAGTCAGGGGGATTCACACACCGAGACCCTGATGCGACGATCGATGGCGATCATGGAAGACCAGGGTGTGTCGGTCGAGTATCTCCGGGCGGCCGATCACCACATCGCCTTCGGCGTGCAGCCCGACATGCGCGACGAGGGCATCGAGACCGATGCGTGGCCGGAGACGTTCTGGCCCGCGGTCGATCGAGCCGACATCCTGGTGCTCGGCACACCGATATGGCTCGGAGAGGAGTCGTCGATCTGTCGTGTGATCATCGAACGGCTCTATGCGCACAGTGCACAGCGCAACGCCGAAGGTCAATACATCTTCTACGGCAAGACCGGCGGCTGCATGGTCACGGGGAACGAAGACGGCGTGAAACACGTCTCGATGACGGTTCTGTACGCGATGCAGCACGTCGGGTACACCATCCCACCGCAGGCTGACTGCGGCTGGATCGGAGAGGTGGGTCCGGGACCGTCCTACGGAGACGACGGAGCCGGACTCGACAGCGAATTCACGAACAGGAACACCACGTTCATGACTTGGAATCTGATGCACACCGCAAGGCTCCTCAAGGATGCGGGCGGGTTCCCGGCGCACGGCAACCAGGTCACCAGATGGAACGAGGGAGAACGATTCGGTTTCCGCTGACCCTAAGGCGAAAGGAACGCGGGTCGCGCTAGCCGTTCGTCCCTCGTAGGGCGTCGGTCAGTTTGACCTTGCCACCGGTGCGCAGCGCCACACCGCTGTAGATCTTCGCGCTCAGACGGATGGTCAGAGCAATGGTGAGGAGGACGACGATCACGGAGACGGCCACCTCCCATGCAGCCACGTCGCCCGCCGTCATCCGCAATGGCATCACGAGCGGGGTCCAGAAGGGAACAAATGATGCGACTTCGGCGAGCGTCGAAACCTCGCCTCCGAGGCTGAACGACACGATGAAGTAGCCGGGCATCAGCAGAAGCGGCGGAATGTAGGCGACACCTTGCAGGTCTTCCTGTCGCGACACGGTCGCACCGAGAGCTGCGTACATGAAGCTGTACAGCAGATACCCCAAGATGAACCAGACGACCACCCAGGCGAGGGCGGGGATCCCGATTTCTGACAGATCGACGTCAGCTATGGCATCGGTGGGGACGACCACGAGCGCGACGATGCCGGCCGCGACGAAGACCGATACCTGGAGCAAGCCGAGCACACCGATACCGAGCACTTTGCCGACGAGAAGCGACGTGGCGTTGATCCGTGACAGCACGACCTCCACGACACGGTTCTGCTTCTCCTCGACGATCCCCATCGCGACGAACTGACCGAACATGATGATCGTGACGAAGAGCAGGAGGCTGCCCACGTAGGCGACGAGGATCTGGGCGTCCTGGTCGGGGTCCGGCGGGTCGAGTTCGCTATATGTGATGTCGGCAGGCGCGATGATGGCGTTGACCTGCTCCTCAGTGAGTCCGTCGCCGGCGGCGATTGCGCGACGCTCGGTTGCGTTGATCGCGTTCGTGACGATGTACGACTCGGTGTTGCTGAGCCCGGCATTCGTCACGACGGTTGTCGTATCGACGATCGCAACCGCGACGTCGCCGTTCGAAACAGCTTCCGTCGCCGCTGCGGTGGTTTCGTACGCTGTGATCTCCACGGTCTCATCGATCGTCGCCGCAACCGACTCGAGATCGCTTTCGAGGTCTGTTGCGGTGTCCCCTGCAAGACCGATCGGGATGGGTTCGCTGTCACCCGCGAACACCGACAGAGCGACGATTCCCCCGACGATCAACACTGCCATCGCGACGAGCGAGACGCGGAACACCGTCGACCTGCTCCGCTCCACGATCTCTCGTCGTGCGATAATCCGGATCTGTGCGAACAATCCCACTACCGGCTCCTTGCCACTCGATCGCGCATCATCCACCGACCGCCGTCCGGAAGATGTCGGACAGTCCCGGTGCCTCGAACGAGAAACGGGTGATAGTGCCTTCGTCTCTCGCGAGACTCAACAACTGGTCGACTGACACGTCCGACGGAACGGTCGCGTGCGTCCGATCGTTGTCAGTGACAGTCACGACGCCAGGGAGATCCGGAGTCCAGGGTTTGCCATCGACCTCAACGTCGAGCCTCCGATAGTCGGCAGCGTCACGTAGATCGGTGAGGGGCCCGTCGGCGACAACCCGACCCTCGTGGATGATCGCGACGTCTTCGCAGACGTCCTCCACGAGCTCGAGCTGGTGCGACGAGAACAGAATGGACGCCCCCCGTGCAGCGAACTCGCGCAGCACGTCGGTCAGTGACGCCACACCGATCGGATCGAGACCGGCGAACGGTTCATCGAGCACGAGGAGGTCGGGGTCGTGCACGATCGCTGCGGCGAGTTGGACGCGCTGTTGGTTGCCGTGTGAGAGGTCTTCGACCTTGGCACCGGCGCGATCACTCAATCCGAGATGATCGAGCCAGGTGTCTGCAGCGACTCCTGCATCGCTCGTTGTCATTCCGGACAGACGCCCGAAGTGGATCAGCTGCTCGCGGACCCGCATCTTGGGGTACAGACCGCGCTCCTCCGGCATGTATCCGAACCGAAGCCTCGTTGCGGCGGTCACCGGAGCACCGTCGTATTCGACGGATCCAGCGTCAGGCTGCACGAGGCCGAACACGCAACGCATCGTGGTGGTCTTGCCGGCACCGTTGCGTCCGAGGAAGCCGAGAATCCGTCCCTGCTCGACGCTGAACGAGGCACCATCGAGGGCCACGACGTCCCCGTATCGTCTTGCGATGTCCCTGACCACGAGCATGGACATCGAGCCTACCGGGGTCGCCGATCCTCAGACCGCGTGTCCTGGCCTTTTGACCTTCGACCAAGGATGGGTCGGAAGGACCACGGCTCGCGCTACAGGTCTGGGCACCATCGTTCGATACAAGTGGTAGGTGGGAGGCCGGCGAGGCAAATTGTTCCAGGAACAAGGTGATCCAACCAACCAAGCCAGTCACCCACCATTTCACACAAAGCGCGAAGCCCCTTCCTCTCTCGGGGGCTTCGTCGCGTTCGGGGGTTCCGTGACGGCAGGTCTACCTAGGCGTCGCTCGCCGTACTGCCTGCCCAATCGGCGTGCATCGACCCATAGATGCCCCCGGCGGCCAGAAGCTCGACGTGGGGACCGTCCTCGACGATCGAACCGTCATCGAAGACGAGAACCCTGTCGGAGGCTTCGGCGGTCGACAGACGGTGGGCGATCGTGATCGACGTTCGTCCTGATGTGAGGAACTCGATCGCGTTTCGGATACGGACCTCGAGCGCCGGGTCGACGGCCGACGTCGCTTCATCGAGCACGAGGACCGTCGGGTTGGCGACCCAGGCGCGTGCAAGCGCAACAAGCTGGCGCTCTCCCGCCGACAGATTGCCTCCCCGTTCCCCGACATCGGTCGTCACCCCTCCGGGGAGCGCATCGAGCCAGTCGAGGAGTCCGAGGTCGGCGAATGCGGACCGAACCACATCATCGCCCACCCCGGGGCGTCCGTATCGGATGTTGTCAGCGATCGTTCCCTCGAACAGGAACCCCTCCTGCGGGACATACGAGACGGACTGCCTGAGCGACGACAATGCGATCGCATCGACCGGGATACCTCCGATCGAGATGCTGCCGCCGCGTGGCGTCATCAGTCTCGTCGCGAGTTTGGCGAACGTCGTCTTTCCTGAGCCGGTTTCACCGACGACCGCGACGCGCTCCCCGGGCGCGATCTCCACCGTGACGTTCTTCAGGATGTCCGGACCGCTCGGGTAGGCGAAACTGACATCGTCGAAACGGAGACTGGCGCCCGATGTCGGCAGTTCGACACCTTCCCTGGGATCCGGGATCGAGATCGGCGTATCCAGCACGCCAAGGATCTTCCTCAGCCCCGCTGCGGCCGATTGCGCCTGATCGATGCTCTCGACGAGACTCTGGACGGGTTCGATCAACAGGTTGACGAGGAACAGGAACGCGACGAGTGTTCCGGCGGACATTCCCCAATCGCCCCCGAAAACGACGCCGACTCCGATGACGACCGCGGTGAGGATGCCGGCAAAGAGCTCGGCACTCGAGAACAGACTCGACGCCAAGATCGCGGTCCGCACTTCGGCGCTGAACTGTCGATCGAGCGATTCGTCGACCTTCTGGCTCATCGCCTCCTCGATCCCGTATGCCCGCACGGTCGACAGGCCCGAGATCGCCTCGCCTGTCGCAGAGAGCGCGTCGCCGACCCGTTCTCGTACCCGGTCGTGGGCGCGGGACAGGATGCGCTGGAAGACGACGATCATCGTCGCATAGATGACGACACCGACGAGGACAACGACCGCGAGCTGCCAGCGATAGATGAGCATCACGCCCATGGCGAGTACCAGCTGGGTGACCCCGAGCATCATCCCGATGCCTCCCCATTCCATGAAGCTCTGGATCGTCTCGACGTCCGATGTCACGCGGGCGACGAGGGCGCCTCGGCGTTCGGATTGGAGTTCGATCACCGACAGACGATGGAGATGCTCGAAGGTGCGCACCCTGAGTTGGGCCAGCCCGGTAGCGGACGAGACCGCGAGACGTTTGAGCGACTGCCAGCGTGCGACTCCCGCGACGGCGATGGCGATCAGGGCAAGGGCACCACCCCTGAGCACGGACATCTCATCCACGGATGTCGATCCGAGGATCTGGTTGTCGATGAGCTGCTGGAGCATCACGGGCACCACGAGCTGGAGCGCCGTCCCGATCACCGCCAGGAACAGGGTGATTCCCAACCCTTTGCGCAGACCCGGGGCGACATCGAAACTGCGCAGGAGCGCCTCACTCGTGCCGGTGCGAGTCTTGGTCTCGTCGCTCACGGCGACACCTCCTCGCGTGACGCAGCATCCTTCTCGTAGGCCGTGAGGAGCTTCTGGTATCCCGGTGTGGTGCGCATCAACTCGTCGTGGGTTCCTTGCGCCACCACCCGACCGTCATCGACGAAGACCACCTCGTCGGCAAGGGCGATCGCTGACTTGCGGTATGCAACGATGATGACCGTGGATGGCAGTTTGGCGCGTCGGAGGCCTTTGAGAATCTCGGTCTCGACCGACGGATCGACTGCCGAAGTCGCATCGTCGAGGATCAGGACCCTCGGTTTGCGGACAAGCGCACGCGCGAGAGCGATGCGTTGACGCTGGCCACCCGACAGCGTCATGCCACGCTCGCCGATCCGGGTGTCGTATCCGTAGTCGAGCTCCTCGATCACCCGATCGACACCTGCGAGTCTGGCTGCCTCCTGGACCCGTTCACGGCTGATGTCGACACCGAGCGTGATGTTCCCTTCGACTGTGTCGTCGAACAGGAAGGATTCCTGGGCGACGAACGCGACCTCGGTCGCAAGCTCCGACCGCGCGAACTCGCGCAGATCCCGATCGTCGAGTGCGATCCGCCCGGCCTGCGGGTCCCAGAGGCGGGCGATGAGCAGCGCAAGCGTCGACTTCCCCGATGCGGTCGGACCGACGATCGCCACTGTCGTCCCTCCAGTGACCTCGAACGACAAATCCTCAAGGACCGTGTCACCGTCTCCGTATGCGAATGTGACGTCCGATGTGTCGACCGAACCGCCCGATGCGTCATCGACGCCTTCTGCTCCCCCGTGACGGACGATCTCGTCGGAGTCGAGGACCGCCTGGACACGGCGCCATGCGGCGAGCGAGTGCGCCATCTCCCAGATGACGAATCCGAGCAACGAGATCGGCATACGCATGAGCGAAAGCAGATACGAGATCGTGACGAGGTCGCCTGCAGTGACGGCCCCGGACCCCATCCGGAAGGCACCGACCACAACCACGACCACGGTGAGAACCGACGGCAGGGCTTCCACGATCGCGCGATAGGCCATCCACAACGTGTTGACCGAAATCAGACGGTCGCGAAGATCCTCGGCGGCATGCTCGAGACGTCTCGTCTCGTCGTCGCCGCGCCCGAGCGCCTTGACGGTGAGAGCCCCGTCCACCGACTCGTGAGCGATTTCCGATACCCGCCCTCGAGCATGCTGCACGTCCACGAACGGCTGGAACGTGCGGAACGCACCGTGGACGTCGATGGACACGATGAGGGCGAGACCGACCAGGATCACGGCCGCCAGGGCGATATCAGCCACGGCCACGAGGACGACCGTGCCGATGAGCAACATCAGCGATCCTGTCGCGTACGGGAAGGGGGCGAGCACGAACGTCCCCTGGTTGGTGTCGACCTCGCTCACGGAAAGCAGGTCCCCGGTCGACCGACCATCATGCCAAGCGAGGTCGAGGTTCATCTGATGGTGGACGAGCGCCTTGCGCGCATCGGCACGGGTCCCGAATTGCAACCACCCGGCGGCCGACCTCCGCATCGTGATCCCGATGGCCTTCCACGTCGCGACACCGACGATCAACGCCATGGCGGGCCACAGTTTCCCTGCAGTCGAAGCTCCGTCCTCGAGCACCGGGATGATCAGGCTATCTGTCACTCGACCGACCACTACGGCGGACGCGACGATGGCGCTGACAAAGAGGATCGCTCCGATCACGGCGATGGTGAACGACCACGGCCGCCGCTTGACGAAGCTCCAGGTGAGCCCGAGCCCGCCACCAAGGACGCCGCGCAACGGCGGCGGGTCAGTTTCAGGAATTTCGGCCATCCTCAGAGGGTATCGCTTGGCGAACCGCGATGATCGAATCCGAAGTGACAATTAAGACGCTTCGGCACCGTGATGCCGGAAATGCGTCACGGCACATACATGATCCGAGGGTGCACCCGGTGGGTCGTCCTTCGGTCGGCTGAGGAGCGCGATACTGAGGGCATGACGAATGGAACGGACGTCGAGCACTATCTCCGACGGATCGGGGTCTCCGAGGCGCCCGACGCTGACCTCGATGGGCTCACCCTGCTCCAGGCAGCGCATCTGAGCAGTGTGCCCTTCGAGAACCTCGACGTCCACGCACGGTCGGGCGTGAGGACCGATACCGATTGGTCCATACCGAAGATCGTCGAACGACACCGGGGCGGCTGGTGCTTCGAGAACAACGGAGCGTTCGGCTGGCTCCTCGGTGAGCTAGGGTTCGACGTCGGGTACATGGGTGCGTATGTCCTCCTCGATCCCCCCGACACCGAGCACATGAGCCATCTGTGCCTCATGGTGTATCTCGATCAGCCGTATCTCGTCGATGTCGGCTTCGGCGACTCGTTCATCCAGCCGCTTCCGATCACCGGTGAGCGCATCGACGATGGCAATGCGCTGTACACCGTCGACCACGCCGAACCGTGGTACACCCTGTTCGAGGTGAACGCAAACGTCGTTGCGCTCGACTCGGACAGACGACCGCTGTATCGGTTCGAACACGTGGCCAGGTCACTCCCCGATTTCGACACCGAGTCAGAACGACTCCAGACACACTCGCACTTCACGGACAAGCCGTTTGCGACGCGACTCATCGATGGCGGGCCTGACCGAGTAACACTGCTTCACGACCGTATCAAGCTACGACGTGCCGGTGAATGGGAAGAAGAACCCGTCGAAGCCGACCGATGGGGTGCAATCTATCGAGAGTGGTTCGGACCCTCGAGCGTCAGCACCGGCTAGTGGTGACCGTCGCCCTTCGGCGTGACGATCCACGTCGCAACAGCCGTGACGAGCATGACGATCCCGAGCATGACGTACGCGACCGTCTGGAGGTCGTCACCGGGAGGATCGATCGCGTGATGGGCATCTGCAGCAAGAATCAATGCGTTCATGCAGACAAAGATATCAGGGTTCAGAGGTCAGAAGTTGTGAGGCGCCAACCGACGCCAGAGATCTTGGATCCTGGATCATGGATCATGGATCTTGGATCTTGGATCTTGGATCTT
>CAYTWC010000047.1:0-10332 GCA_964441975.1 uncultured Acidimicrobiaceae bacterium
GTGATCGAGTCTCCTCGCATGCTTTCTGACAGATCTCGGGTGATCTCGGTCAGGTAGGGGTCGAGGTACTGGTCGGTGATGTGGTGTGTATACGGGGTCATCGTTTCTTCTCCCGTCGGCGTCGCTTCACGGCGGCTCCTGAGACGAGTGCGGCAGTGAGGTCGGCTTTGAGTTCGGTGTTGTAGGCGGTGACGTAGTTCGTGCTGAAGGCGTGTGCGGTGGTGTTCATGATGTGGTCTCCTCGGAGTCGTTCGATCGGTGGATGTAGTGGTTGAGATAGGTGGCTGCTTCCGGCAGGGTCTCGTCCCTGAGCGAATAGCGCTTGTCGTCACCGACGTGCACTTTGATGAGACCTGCGGCCCTGAGAAGCATCATGTGGTGATGGAGTGTCGACTTCGGTATGTCGAGTTCTGCGGTCAGTTCGACCAGGCTCGTGTCGCTCTGCGCCAGTCGCCGGAGGATCTTCAGCCGCTTCTCGTCGCCGAGTGCCTTGTGGAGTTTCACAAGCCACGCGGGAGGGGCGTCTGGGTCCGACGACAGCGTTCTGTCCGAAACCGGGTAGGCCATGATGTAGACGTTCGGTGATTCCGACAACACCACCCAGGGCCGTGCGACCATGCTCGGCATGAGCAGGATCGGTGTGTCCGGGTTGCGGTCCTCGATCGAGATCCCGTTGGATGCGATCTCGACCAGTCGTTGCGGGGACAGTCGGTGTGACATCGCCGTCTTGGCTGCATAGTCCGACTCGATGAACGGCCGAAACTCCTGCTCGTATTTGTCGAAACCGGAAGTCTGGACGGCCCGCATGATCTCGCTGAGCAGTCGTCGGGTCGCCGTCGGCTCCAGCTCGAGCAGGCTTCGCAGCGACTCGCGCCAGGCCTTCTTGAACTGACTACTGAACGGCTTCGAGTCGAGAAGCGCCTCTACCGAGTCGGCGTCGCCAGCCGCAGCCCGTGCGGCGAGTTCGGCTTCCGCTGGAGAGAACTCCTGATACAGCCAGATGAGTCGTGCCCGCAGGTCGACCGGATCGTGGCCATCGAAGAAATCGAGGAAGTCCTCGATGCTTCCGCCCTCACCGGCGGTCGGGACCAGGCTGAGCAGCGCTATCCACGGCTCGCCCGAGCCGAGTTCGTTGAGCTGCCCTCTCGTCGTCGGGTCAAGTCGATCGGTGAGATCGTTCACGAAGTCATCGCCGATGTCGAGCTCGTCGACAGGGTCGCCACAGGTGTTCTGGCTGACGATCCAGAGCGACAACAGGAGATCCACGACCGAGTGGTACGTCACCTCGACCGCGAACTCGTTCCGCCGTTCAGTTGTGTAGTCCATGATCTTCATGCGATCCTCATCGTCCTTGTTCCAGAAGTATATCACGCGTTCGAAAAATGTCGAACACATATTTCAACTTTCGCACAGGGACGAATATTCCGAGCCAATCGGTACTGCCGGTAGCGCAGACAGGCACAGTGGAACTGACCACCGCGGAAGGAGGGGTTGAACGCGACGTCAGGGCTCGGTGCTGGTTTCGATCTGTTCTTCGATCCAGCGCACGCTTGCCGTCATCGACCGCCCGACTGATTGCGAGACCATCTTCTGGAGGCGAGCCGTCGGGGGCGGCTCCTCCCACCCGACGAGCTGGACGATCACGACGTTCCCTTCGACGGTGAGGTCGTTGATGCGAAGTGGGGGGTCGTCCGGATCCGTGTATTCCTCGCCGAGCCATTCGTTCACCGCCGCCGAGGCGTTGCGCTGATCGTTCGCTGCTCCGACGATCGATTGCGCCGTGAGCGCAAGCGGAATCGAGATCAGGATCACGGCCAGGACGACGATCGCAAACGCGGTGCGAATGCGATTTCGCCGATAGTGCAGTCGGCTCCACGAGCCATACCCGACGATGAGGAACACGAGTCCGGCCATGAGGATGATCGAGAAGAGGTTTGTCAGGAACAGGAGCGTTGCACCCGCAGCCTGAGTGAGGTCGCCGGCGTGGATCGTGATACCGATGACCGCCAGAGGCGGGACCAACGCGATCGCGACGGCGACACCCGGTAGGGCATCGGAGATGTCGGCACGAGAAACCCCGTACGCACCGGCGGCGCCCGCGGCAACGGCGATCGCGAGGTCGAGCAGGGTCGGTGCGGTCCGGGTGACGACCTGCGAGTTCTCGACGACCTCCGGAAGATTGGGAATGAGTGCGCTGAGGAGCCACGCGAGACCAACCGCTCCCACGGAGCCGCCCAGCACCACGCCGGTGGAGAAGAGTGTCGAACGTGTCCGCCCGTTGATGAGTCCTGCGGAGATTCCGAGGATCGGGGTCATGAGTGGAGCGACGAGCATGGCGCCGATGACGACGGCCGTCGAGTCGACGGCGATGCCGAAGGTCGCTATCGCGGTGGCCAGACCCATTAACACACCGAACCTCGTCACTCGGTCGCGTGTCACGCCGCGGTGGAGAAACACGTTTTGCTCGATGTGCTCGATGTCCTCGTCGTCCATCTGGCGCTTGGACAGCCAGTAGGCGATGACCGAATACGTGTCGGAGGGGCTGATGGCGTCTGGGGCGTCATCTCCCCGCGTCGTCGCAAACGCTATGCCGATCACCGCCCGGGCGATCAGAAGGATCGCGCCGCCGAACACGGCGACAGGTACTGCCGCGTTGGGGATGATGAGGACGAACGCACCGGCGGAGATCAGGATCAGCCCGCGAACGCCGACCCACGTGTTGGCGCCCTTCTCGTTCCATTGCCTGAACGCCGACCAGATGTCGAGCAGGCCCCGGAGAATCAGCACGATGCCGATGACGAACCCGACGACGAGCCGTGTTTCCTCCGGCCAGATCCAGATCACGATTCCGGCTGCGATGGCGACGACTGGCTGGACGTACCTGCTCGGTTCGGCGCGGTCCCGCACGGCCCCGAAGAGTTCCGCTGTCCCGACGATGACGAGGATGAACGCTGCGACTTCCTCGAGACCGAGGAGGTTGCGCGGGTTCACGATGAGGACGAGGAGCACGGCCGAACCGACGATGCCCTGGAGGATCGTGCGTCCGAGGCCGCTCGACCGCGCCGACGCGACGATCTGTTCGACCTCCTCGTCCGCCCCGATCCCCACGCCGTTGGCAGGGCTTGGTATCTCGATCTCACCCGTGATGTCGTCCGCCGCCGCGTCCGCACGGTCGACTACAGGTGGTCCGTCGTCGTGGCTTGGATCGTGTGGGTCGGACACGGTTGACACTCTACCTTGCGCCCATCAGCCCGCCCCTCGACGACCGGTATGGCCGAAACCGCCGCCGCGGATTCGGTGGCGGAACTCCGGTCTATGCTGATGGTCTCATCCAGAGCAGCAGAGGGACAGGCCCGACGAAGCTGCGGCAACCTGCGCAAGCAAAGGTGCCAATGCCTGACGATGACTGATCGGCCTGTCCCGCATACCCACGAAAGGGACCGGACATGACCGACGCCAACGAGAAACCGCTCTCGTACCGACTCCTCACAGGACCCGATGACTCGACGTTCTGTGAGCGCGTCTCGGAGGCGATCGACTCGGGCTACGTGCTGTACGGCGATCCCTCGATCACCACGGTCAAAGGTGAAGTCGTCGTCGCCCAAGCCGTGATCAAAACCGAGGCGTCGTCATGAGTTACGCAGGAGACGTCACACCTGAGGAGGCGTATCAAGCGGTGGTCGATGATCCCGACGCCGTCATCGTCGATGTCCGCACGCGCCCTGAACTCGTGTTCGTCGGTGCGCCCGACCTTTCGGCCGCAGGGAAGCAGATCATCGCGGTCGAGTGGCAGACGTTCCCCCACGGGACGATCAACAACGAGTTCACCGATCAGCTCAGGGCCGCCGGAGTGAACGAGACGCAGCCGGTCTACTTTCTGTGTCGGTCCGGTGGGAGATCACGGGCAGCCGCCATGGTTGCGACTGCCGACGGTTTCGGGGCGGCGTACAACATCTCATCCGGTTTCGAGGGGAATCACGACGAAGCGGGGCACCGCGGAACAGTGGGTGGCTGGAAATTCTCCGGTCTGCCGTGGAGGCAAGGATGACTGCTCCATCGAACGACTGGAGTCGACAGACCACGCTGGTTCGCGGCGGGCTCACGAGAACGGAATGGGACGAGACCTCCGAAGGTCTGTTCCTGACTTCGGGGTATGTCTACGCGAACGCCGAGGAGGCCGAAGCTGCGTTCGCCGGTGACGTCGATCGCTACATCTACTCGCGGTACGGCAACCCGACGGTGTCCATGTTCGAGGAACGGTTGCGTGCGATCGAGGGTGCCGAGGCGGTGTATGCGACCGCTTCGGGTATGGCTGCCGTGTTCACATCCCTCATCGCCCTCCTCAAGACGGGGGATCGTGTCGTTGCGTCGAAGGGTCTGTTCGGGTCCTGCTTCCTGATTCTCGACGTGCTGCTCCCACGATGGGGCATCCACACCGAGTTCGTCGATGGCGACGACCTCGACGCATGGGAGCAGGCTCTCTCTGAACCGACGGCCGCGGTGTTCTTCGAAACACCGTCGAACCCGATGCAAGGACTTGTCGACATCGCCGCCGTGTCATCCCTCGCACATTCAGCGGGCGCAACGGTCGTGGTCGACAATGTCTTCGCCACGCCGGTACTCCAAAGTCCGCTCGCACTTGGCGCCGACGTCGTCGTGTACTCGACGACGAAGCACATCGACGGGCAGGGACGCACGCTCGGCGGAGCGATCCTCGGTTCGACCGAGTACATCACAGAACAGGTACAGCCGTTCATCAGGCACACCGGTCCGGCGTTGAGTCCTTTCAACGCATGGGTGTTGGTCAAGAGCCTCGAGACGCTCGACTTACGTGTGAAGGCGCAGACCGCCGCCGCACTCGAACTCGCGGGCATCATCGGTGACCTCCCCGGTGTCACGAACGTCTGGTACCCGTTCCTCGATTCGCATCCGCAAGTCGACCTCGCAAGGAGTCAGATGCGTGGCGGAGGTTCGGTCGTCACCTTCGAGGTCGACGGAGGTAAACAGGCGGCGTTCCAGGTGCTCAACGGGCTGTCGCTGATCGACATATCGAACAATCTCGGGGACTCGAAGTCGCTCGTGACGCATCCTGCATCGACGACGCACCGCAGACTCGGGCCGGAGGTGCGGTCGTCCATGGGTATCACGGACGGAGTCATCAGGATCTCCGTCGGGTTGGAGGACATTGGCGATCTCGTCGACGACATCAGCGCTGCGCTGGCGGGGGTGGCATCGTGATCGAGGGCAGGGTGGATGTCAATGTCCCACGGTTCAATCAGGCCTGTGTCGCGGGTCTGACCGCCATCGCGTTTGTCCTCGGTGTCTGGCAGATCGTCCCGTTCGTCGCTCTGGTTCTCGGTCTCACGCGATTCGGTGGGCCAAAACTCGGCCTGTTCACCCAGGTGTATGTCCGGTGGATCCGGCCGAGGGTCGAAGGCGACGTCGTGACGGAACCGGTGGCACCGCCGCGGTTCGCACAGCTTGTCGGCTTTGTGTTCCTCGCAGGCGCAAGCATCGCATTCTTCGCCGGGTTCACGACCCTCGGGTGGGTCATCACGCTGATCGTCACCGCCCTGGCAGCGCTAGCGGCAGCGACGAAGATCTGCGTCGGATGCATCCTGTACGAGCAGATGAGCCGCTGACATGATCATCCGTCTCGTCATCGTCGTCGCTCTCGCCGTGGTCCTTGCGATCGCCATGCGGAGTGTGTCGCGTCGCAAGGGTCACATCCGATCAGGAGTCCCGCTGGGTCTGACACTTGTGACCGGGTCAGGCTGTGCCGAGTGCGTGCGCGCCGTCCGTGCACTTGATGCAGCCGGTGTCGAGTACTCGGTCGTCGATGCCGAGGCGGCGGGCTCGATCGGGATCAGGACCTTGTCCGTCCCGATAGCGGTCGTAGGTGACGCCCACGGGTCGGCAGTGATCGTGCGTCGTGGAACAGCCGTTGCAGCAGATGCGCGTCGACTCGGGGATGCGGCCCAGTCAGCCCTCGTGGGTTGACCTCACCGAGGAGTCGGCGTCCACGCCTCCCGCCACACGAGCGCTGCTTCGTCGATGATCGTGTTGAAGTGGAGTCCCATGAGGATGACACCTGCGACACCGGCCTTGTCGGCCTCGTCGGCAACGGCGCGTGACACCTTCCACGCCATCGCCCGCCTGTCCTCGTCCGACTCGGCTGCATCGAGGGTATTGCGGAGATCGTCCGTGATCCCGATGGCACCCATCGACTCCATCTGATTCGCCCACCCGGAGCTGAACGGTGGAATCGTCATGAGGAACACCGGCGGGTCGTCGGGTTTGAGTTCGAGTTTGCCGACCTGCTCGGCGACGGTGGCGGGATCCATCACCGGTCCGGCGACGAGGAACTGTGCTCCGGCTTCGATGCGCCGTCGCTTCTGCCACGCCTGGAACCGCGTCGGCATGCCGACCTCGAAATCCGGGAGCGACGTCTGGAGTTCCCTGAGGTACCGCACGATCTCGTAGTGGTCGGCCAGATGGTCGACCTGGGGCATCGTGTCACCGATGACGACGAGGAACGACTTGATGCCGTTGCCGAGTGCGCCACGGACCTCGGACTCGATGGCCAGAATGTTGCGGTCCCGCGTGGACACCACGACCGTCGGTGACACACTCGGAGCGTCGTGCGTGATGCGTGCGGCAAAGGCGTACGGGGAGACCCGCACCTTGCCGAAGACGTTGTCTGTGACCAGCACCCGTTCCCACGCACCGTCGAGGAGGAGATGTGAGGAGTCTGGAAGGTCCGGTGGGTTGACTTCCGCCACGGCAACGAATTGATCAGCTTTGGTCAGCACGGAGTTCTCTCAGTTTGCGGGCTATGAAGTATTTCGCTTGTGGATGGTGACAGATGATCGCAGATGTCGACTGTTCGGGTTGGTACTGGAATCCGGTTTCCGGCCCGACCTCGATACCGATCCGACCCGCATCCAGCAGATCGGCGACCGTGAGGTTGTCCTCGAGATCGGGACATGCCGGGTATCCCCATGAGTACCGTCCGCCGCGGAACTTCTGCCGGAACAGGCCATGGACGGTGTCGGCGTCATCGTCGGCTATGCCGAGTTCGGTGCGGATCCTTGTGTGCCAGTACTCAGCGAGCGCTTCGGTCATCTCGACGCCGATTCCGTGCAGTTTGAGGTAGTCCTCGTACGCGTCCTGGGCGAACAACTCCGCGGTCGCTTTGGAGATCTCGTTCCCCATCGTGACGATGTGGAATGCGGCGACGTCGGTTCGTTCGTCCGACACATCACGGAAGAAGTCGCTGATGCACAGCCATGGCGGCTCGGGCTGGCGGGGGAAGGTGAACGAGGAGAGCTCCGTTGTGCGCGACTCGTCGCTCCAGATGATGAGTCGATCGCCGTCCGAGTTCGCATGGAAATACCCGTACGCGACCTGGGGGTTCAGGAGGCCTGCCGACTGTGCGCTCGCCACGGCCCGTCGGATGTCGGGCCCGAGTCGCGCCTTGAAGTGTTCGTCGCTTTCGTCGCGTTCGGGCCGGAACTGCCACTGGTTGCGAAGGAGCGCCGTCGTGTTGAGGTATGGGACGATGTCGTCGATCGGGATGCCCTTGACGATGCGCGAGCCGATGAACGGAGCGGTCGGGATCGGTTCGTCCGTCGTGACTTCGGGGGAGCGACGTGGAGCGGGTTCGGTCGGCTCGTCGACGACCGGACGATCGATGTCGATGATCCGGCGCGTCTGGGGTTTGTCGCCGTGTCCGGTGATCCACTCCATGGCACGGAGACCGGCGAACGCGTCCTTCCCGTACACGAGCGTCCCCGGGTATCGGTCAGCGAGGTCCTTCTCGACGTACCGTCGCGTCAGCGCGGCACCTCCGAGGAGGACAGGCACGGTGTCGAGGCCCCGTCGGGTCAATTCGTCGAGGTTGTCACGCATGATCAAGGTGCTCTTGACGAGAAGGCCGCTCATGCCGATCGCATCGGCGTGGTGGGTCTCGTATGCCTCGATCATCTCGGCGATCGATACCTTGATCCCGAGGTTGTGCACCCGGTAGCCGTTGTTCGTGAGGATGATGTCGACGAGATTCTTGCCGATGTCGTGGACGTCGCCGCTCACGGTCGCGAGCACGATGCTTCCCCGGTCGGCATCGTCCACGGCGTCGAGGTGGGGCTCGAGATATCGCACGGCCGCCTTCATCGTCTGGGCGGAGCGGAGGACGAACGGCAGCTGCATCGTCCCGTCGGCGAACCGGTCGCCGACGACCTTCATACCGGCGAGGAGTGTGTCGTTGATGATGTCCATCGCGGGAGTCGCTCCGAGTGCCTCGTCGAGATCGCCCTCCAGTCCGACTGCGTTTCCGGTGATGATCCGTCTCTCGAGCCGTTCGGTCACGTTCAGACCTTCGAACGGGTCGATGGCGGCGGCCGTCGTGTCGACGTCCTCGAATGCGTCGAGAAGCGCCTCGAGCGGGTCGTAGTCGGCGGTTCTGCGGTCGTGGATGAGGTCGAGGCAGATCTTCTGTTGATCGTCCGGGATCTCGGACAGCTGGGTGATCTTGGCAGCGTGGATGATCGCCGCATCGAGTCCCGCCTCGGTGCATTCGTGGAGGAACACCGAGTTCAGCACCCGACGTGCGGCTGGTTTGAGACCGAACGAAACATTCGAAACTCCGAGCACGGTGGTTGCGCCCGGGATCTCGGACTTGATACGGCGGATGGCCTCGATCGTCGCCATGGCATCGCCTCGTAGGTCATCGTCGCCCGTCGACAAGGGAAAGGTGAGCGGATCGAAGATCAGATCCTCGGCCTGCAAGCCGTATCGGGTTGTCGCAAGGTCGTGGATCCGGTGGGCGATCTCGAGTTTCCACTGGACGTCGCGGGCCTGGCCGCGTTCGTCGATCAGGAGGCAGATGACTGCGGCTCCGTGCTCCTGGGCGAGCTTCATCACGCGGTCGAATCTCGAGCCTTCCGCCTCGCCGTCCTCGAGGTTGGCGGAGTTGAGGACGCTGCGTCCGCCGATTCGCTCGAGTGCCGCCTCCATCACTTCGGGTTGTGTCGAGTCGATCACGACCGGGGCGGTGATCTCGGTCGCGAACCGCTGGGCGAGCAGCGAGATGTCGACCGTGCCTTCTCTCCCCACATAGTCGACACACAAGTCGACGAGGTGGGCGCCCTCTGCGACCTGACTCTCACCGATCGACACACAGGTGTCGACGTCGCCACTGAGCATCGCGTCGCGGAATGCTCGGGAACCGTTGGCATTTGTTCGTTCGCCGATGATCAACATCGACGTGTCCTGATGCAGTTTCACGGGCGAGTATGTCGAGCTCACGGCGGGAAGGTGTTCGGGGTGTCGCGAGGCCGACGTGAGGGTTCCCAGCCTGTCGACGAGGGTCGCGATGTAATCCGGTGTGGTTCCACAGCACCCTCCGACAACTCGAACCCCGTAGTCGGTCACGAACGTCGCGAGATGGTCGGCCATGTCGTGCGCACCAAGGTCATAATGCATCGCTCCGTCGACGACCGAAGGCAAACCTGCGTTGGGGATGATGCTGATCGGTGTCGACGCGTGGCGAGTGAGATACCGCACCGCCTCGTACATCTCAAGCGGCCCCGTCGCGCAGTTGAGCCCGATCACGTCCGGACCGAGCGCTTCGACTGCAGCCAACGCCGCGCCGATCTCGGTCCCGGGCAGCATCCGTCCCGTGGTCTCGATCGTGACCTGGGTCTGGATCGGGACCGACCGATTGGCGTGGCGCATGGCTGTGCGCGCCCCGTTGATCGCTGCCTTGACGGAGAGAAGATCGAACTGTGTCTCGATGATGAGCAGGTCGACACCGCCGTCGAGAAGGCCTGCGGCCTCGACCTCGTAGGCATCTCGGAGTTCGCGGTATGGGATCTGGCCCAGCGTGGGGAACTTCGTGCCCGGTCCGATCGAGCCTGCGACATATCGGTCCTGATAGCGGTCCGCGGCGGAACGTGCGATCGACGCTCCCTTTGCGGCCAGGTCGTATGCACGGTCGGCGAGGTCGTATTCGCCGAGAGGAACCGAGAAGGCCCCGAACGTGTTGGTCTCGACCACGTCGGCGCCCGCATCGAGATATGCGGTATGGAGTGCATCGACGACGTCTGGTCGGGTGTCGTTCAGGAGCTCGTTGCACCCTTCGAGCAGCGGCCCGCCGAAGTCGTCGGCGGTGAGTCCCTGATCCTGGAGCCAGGTGCCGGTCGCTCCATCGAAGATGACAACGGCACGTGAGACGGCGTCGAGATAGGTCATGGCCTACATCGCCTGCGGTTGTTCTGGTGCTGCACCCACGTCATCGCGGTTCCTTTCTCGAAACGCTCATGGCGTAACGAG
>CAYTWC010000048.1:0-7561 GCA_964441975.1 uncultured Acidimicrobiaceae bacterium
AACGGGCTGTTTGTCGTCGCACAGTCAGTCGAACCAAGCTGAACGTTCAGTACGCAACGCTCAACGCATCCAACGCTCAACGCTCAACGCATCCGACGCTCAACTCATCCCAGCAGCGCTGCAATCGCTACGCCGATCCCGATGTAGAGGAAGCCGGCGAGGACCTGCCAGAACGCTCGCGGGTTGGCGTCGGGCCGAAGACCCTCGCGGAGCCGGTCCTGCGGAGTCTTCTTCGCCTGATCGCTCCATGTGTTGCCGACGTCGTCGTCAGCCTCATCGGTGCGTCGAGCCCCGAAGAGTGCTCCCGCAGCCCCGATTCCAAGGCTGGTGTAGCCACCGCCGGTTGCACCACCTGCGAGCAGCAAGACGACGCCGTACATGACCATCGTGTAGCCGACGGCGTCACCGACGCTCACACTCCAGATGAGCGAGATGATGAAGCCGACGACCGCCGACCCCACAAGGCCGACTCCGAAGACCGCCAGGTAGTCCGGCAGTCGATCGCGGAGCGAGAGCTGCACGTCTGCTTGGTGGTCGTCTGACATGGGATCCATTGCGTCAGCGTACCCAGTCGGTCAACTCGTCGGCCGACTGGGCCGCGACAAGACCCGTACACAGGCGGTGACGGCAAAAACCAACACCGTGCCGATCACCACGAGTATGAGCGCGAGTTCGAGCAAGGTGAAAAGCGAAGTCTCACACGCACCGAGGCCTTCGCTGCACAAACCGAGTCCTGTACCTCCGACCACGAGGTCGAGCAGCACCACTGCAGGCACCGCTACGACCACGGCGAGGAGGGCGATCAGCGCTCCGAGGATTATCCGCACCACGATCATGGCGCAATGCTATCGCCCGAAACGTGTTCGTTCGGGACCCGACCGTCTGAACCGCGGCATCGTCGCGGTTCCGGCGCAGCGGACCTTCGTCCGGTTTGGCGCACCTCAAGGCGTAGGGTTACCGTTCCGTCGGGTCACGGGATCGAGGTGAAAGGCCAACCGTGTCGGATTCCTCATCACAGATGTTCCACGTCGAGACCTTCACGCCGTCCGAACTCGAAGTGATCAATCGGTACTTCACGAACGCCGACCTGCCCGTGTTCGGCATCAGGGGTCTACCCGAGGTCGTGAAAGGTGCGCTCTTCGCTCGATACAGCCGATCACCCAAGTCGGTCAGGCGCCTGTTCCTCGACGAGTTCGCTTCCGCTACCGACGTCGGCATCGCTGCGATTGCAGCCGAGGACTCGCCTGAGGGCCCCGTCGGCACCGAACGGGCCGAGAAGCTCTACGACACCGTGTTCACGCAATACGGTGACGATTCCGTCGCCCAACTCGGAGGCGCACATCTGGCGGTCGAACAGGCTTCGAACATCCTCACCAAGGTGCTCGAATGGGGTCGCCTCGCGAGCTATCTCGAACAGTCGACGCGCTACATCTTCTACGACAAGAAGCTCGGCGGACGCTATCGGTATCACCAACCGACCGAGCTGGCGGCCGTCGGTCTCACCGAGTCATACCGAACCCACATGGACACGCAGTTCGAGATGTACTCGCATGTCGTCGCCAAGCTTGTCGCCTACTACGAGGCCATGTACCCCAAGCAGGACGGGGACTCGGAATTCGTGTGGCGGTCGACGATCCGAGCAAAAGCGTGCGACGACGCACGCGGTCTACTCCCTGCGTCCACGACCTCGAACGTCGGGATCTTTGCGTCAGGGCAGGCCTACGAGGCACTGTTGCTCCGAATGCGCGCACACCCGCTGGATGAGGTCCGCTGGTTCGGTGACCAGATGCTTCGCGAGCTTCGAGCCATGATCCCGTCGTTCATGAAACGCGTCGATGTCCCTGATCGTGGCGGCGCCTGGTCGAAGTACTTCAGTGACATCGCCACATCCATGACCGCGCTCGGCGACCGTCTCGATCTCACACCCGTCTCCGCCCCGCAGGTCACGTTGGTCGAGTTCGACCCGGACGGGGAACGCAAGGTCGCTGCCGCTGCCTTGTACCCATACACCAACGTGCCCGATACACAGATCCGTGCAGCGGTCGACGCCATGTCCGAAGGCGAGATCGATGAGATCTTCGCTGCGTACGTCGGCACGAGGACCAACCGAAGGCACAAGCCGGGGCGCGGGATGGAACAGACGTTCTATCGGTTCGACGTCGTCTGTGACTACGGCATCTTCCGGGATCTGCAACGGCATCGGATGCTCACGCTCGAATGGCAACCGCTCGGACCGGGCAACGGTTACACGACGCCCGAATCAATCGAAGATGTCGGAGCCCTCGACGTGTGGCAACGAGCGATGACGTCCTCCGCGAACATCTACGACCGGATAGCCGATGCGTGCTCCCCTGCGGTCGCCCAGTACGTCGTCCCGTTTGCCCAGAACATCCGCTTCTCGATGAACCTGAATGCCCGGGAGGCATTCCACATGATCGAACTCCGGACCCAGCGCGGCGGTCATCCCGACTATCGACGTGTGTGTCAAGAGATGCACACCGCAATTCGTGACATCGCGGGGCATCGAAGAATCGCCGACGCCATGACGTTCGTCGACTACGAGGATCACGACCTTGCGCGGTTGGAGACCGAGCGACGCGCAGCTGCCAAGCGGGCTGCGCTTGGTCTCGCCGATCCGTCAGCTTGAAATGGGGATCCGCA
Source organism: uncultured Acidimicrobiaceae bacterium (assembly GCA_964441975.1). Classification (GTDB taxonomy): domain Bacteria; phylum Actinomycetota; class Acidimicrobiia; order Spongiisociales; family UBA5794; genus UBA5794. The sequence continues at coordinate 2,662 of CAYTWC010000048.1, forward strand.
GGACGAGTTCGTTGCCGTCGACCGACCACGAGGCGGATGCGACAAGCGAGTAGTCGAGATAGTCCTTCTCCGCGCTCTCGATGAACTGCTTTCGGGCGTCGCCCTCGAGGGGCGGAACGCCGCGTTCCCGAACTGCGGCGGCCCGCATTTCGAATCGCTTGAGGAATTCGTCCATGTCCAGTTTCGCCATCTCACTCTCCTGCAGATTGCCTCTCCAGCGTAGGCAAGGTCCGGAGCTTCCAACGGTACGCTGTCGCGATGCTCTCGTCTGACCTCGTCCTCGTCTCAGGGAAGGGTGGAGCCGGCAAGTCGGCCGTCGCTGCCGCCATCGGGATCGAGCGCGCTCGCCAAGGGCAGAACGTCCTCGCCATCGATCTCGGGACAGGGAGCGGACTCGCGACCCACCTGCGCGCAGACTCGCTGTCCTACGAGCCCAAGAAGGTCCGCCCGGGACTGTCGGCCATGAAAGTCATCCGGTCACAGGCGCTCGATGAGTACCTCAAGACGCAGCTCCACGTCCCCCAAGGTGCCCCGACGAAGAGCATCGCGGCGGCACTGACGGTGCTCGTCGATACAGCACCCGGTGTCAGGGAGATCATCAGCATCGGGAAACCGATCTACGAAACCTGGCGGGGCGACTGGGACGCCGTCATCGTCGACACGCCGTCACTCGGCCAATTCCAGTCGTATCTGCGGGCACCGTCGACCATCGCAGACCTTGTTCGAACCGGCAACGTGCGACGCCAGGCGACCGCGATCACCGACACGATCACCGATTCGGCGACGACGACCGTGGTGCTCGTGACGAATCCGGCGGAGCTTCCCGTCATCGAGACGATCGAATCTATCGACCTGATCACGACCGAGAACCTGTGTCCGGAACCCGTCGTCGTCATGAACCGCTCACTCACACCATCGGCGATGTCCACAGCGGCGGTGGGCGACCTCCCTGCGGGACCCTACCGGGAGGCAGCCGAGCACCAGCTGGCCATCGAACGGTCGCAGGAACGTTGGAAGGCCGAGATCCCGTTCAGCGTGGAACTGCCGTTCCTCATGGGGGTCCTGACACCGGGCGAGGTCGCACTCCAGCTCGCGGACGCGTTGGACGAGTCTTGAGATCCGACAGATGACCACCACGATCATCACCACCGGAGCAGGAGGCGTCGGGAAGACGACGCTATCGGCAGCGATTGCCGTGTCGTTGGCGCGGTCCGGATCCCGCACGATCGTGCTGACGATCGACCCCGCAAAGCGTCTCGCGGATGCGCTGAGTGTGTCCGGGCTCGGCGACGAGCCGCAGCAGGTCGAGGGCGAGGCGAATCTCTCTGCCGCGATGCTCGATGTCGCCGCAAGCTGGGAAGCGATCATCCACCGGTATGCGGATCCCGAAGTCGCCGATCGGCTACTCGTCAACCCGTACTTCCGTGCCATCGCGGACCGGTTTCCCGCAGCGCAGTCGTACGCAGCAGGTGAACGCATGGCGGAGCTCATCGAGACCGGGCGCTACGACGCGATCGTCGTCGACACACCGCCGTCGGAAGGGGGCATCGACTTCTTCCTCGCTCCCGCACGCACCGGCGATCTGGTGTCGGGTCGCCTCCTCAAGTGGCTGACCGGATCGAACATCCCCGGGCGAAGCATGCTCTATCGGATCACGGCGCGACCAATGCTGCGACTCGCAGATACCGTTCTCGGCGGTCCCATGCTGTCGGACGTCGCTGATTTCCTCCTCGACCTCCGCACCATGTACGACCAGCTCAGCAATCGGTCGAAGACGATCGAGCGTCACATGCGGGCGGCGACCACCGTCCTCGCCACTACGGCGGATCCGACCCCGGTACGCGAGGTCGGTCGATTCTTCGAAGAGCTCGCCGGCATGGACATCGTCCCTGCGGCGGTCCTGTTCAACCAGACCCTCCCCGACTCGTGGATCGCCGCAGCCCGCCGAAGCGACCCGACCGAAGACATTCCTCCCCCGGTCGTTCACAACCTCGACCGATGGGCTTCGGAAGCTCGCAGACAGCGCGACGCGTCCGACGAACTCGGAGCGAGATACGCCGTGGCCGTCCACGAGATTCCGTGGACCGTCCCGCCGCCGGATTCGCTTGACGAGCTCGCCGACCTCGTCTCGTCTGTCGACGTGACCCAATGGCTGGTGTGAGAAGACCCACGCTGACAAGCGCAGCAACATGCCGTGCCACGGTCACCGCAGCGACGCTAGATCACACTCGATGGGCCGAACATCTCTCGTAGCTCGGCGAAGAGTGCCGACCTCGGGTTGACAGCGTATTCGGAGCTGACGCGGACGATCCGGACACCGGCGTCCCCGCTCATATGGATGTAGACCGGAGCCGGTCCGGGATGGTTGGCGAGAACGTCCTTGAGCTTCTGTGCGACGGTCGCCGACATGCGTGCGGCAGGAACGAGCACGCGCACACTGCTGTCCGTGCTGAGTTCCGGTTCGCTCACGGCCGTCACCATGAACTTGACGTCATCGCCGCGGTGGTCGACCCTGCCACGAAGAACGACGACGGCGTCCTGGCGGATCATCGGGCCGTACTCGGCGACTGTCTTCGGGAACGCAACGGCCTCGACGCTTCCGGACAGACCCTCAAGGGTGAAGTACACCATCGGTTCGCCGCCCCTCGTGTAGCGCCTGTTCAGCGCACCGATCACCCCTCCGATCGTCGCCTGCGAGCGGTCCTCCTTCTCCCACAGGTCGGGGATCTCGGTATCGGTCAGGGTCGCCATCCGCTTCTCGACGCCGAGGAGCGGATGGTCCGAGATGTAGAGACCGAGCATCTCCTTCTCGAATGCAAGCTTCACCTTCTTGTCCCATTCGTGGTCCGGGACCTCGGGCCGGACATCCGAGACATCGGAGTCCGATCCACCGAAGAGTGAGAACTGCCCCGCCTCTTCGGATCGACGACGGTTCACGGTCGTATCCACGATTGTGTGTGCGACTTCGAGAAGTCCCCTCCGTGGATGGCCGAGACTGTCGAAAGCACCGGCTTTGATCATCGATTCGATCGCCCGTTTGTTCAGGACCTGGATGTCAACCCGATCGATGAAGTCGAAGAAGTCGACGTAGTCACCGTTGGCTGTGCGCTCCTCGACAACCAGATCGGTGACAGCCTCGCCGACGTTGCGGACGGCGGACAGCCCGAAGACGATGTGCCCGTCATGGGCGAGAAAGTCTCGCTCTGCGAGATTGACACTCGGAACGGCGACGTTGATGCCCATCATCCGACACTCGTGGAGGTACATCGCGGTCTTGTCCTTGTCCCGTTTGACCGCCGTGAGGAGTGCGGCCATGTACTCGGCCGGGTAGTGCACCTTCAGCCACGCGGTCTGATAGGCGACGAGGGCGTAGGCAGCCGAGTGTGACTTGTTGAATCCGTAGCCGGCGAAGTGCTCGATGAATCCGAAGAGATCCTTCCCGAGCTGCTCGTCGTGACCCTTCTCGATCGTCCCGGCGACGAACTTCTCTTCCTGCTCCTTCATCAACGCGGGAATCTTCTTTCCCATGGCCTTGCGAAGGTTGTCGGCATCGGCCATGGAGAACCCGGCGATGGCTTGAGCCGCCTGCATGACCTGCTCCTGGTACACCATGATGCCGTATGTGTCACCGAGGACGGTTTCGAGATCCGGGTGCAGGTACTCGACCTGTGCCTTGCCGTTCTTCCTGTCGGCATACTCGAGGTGCATCCCCGCTCCGAGCGCTCCGGGCCGGTACAAGGCGTTGAGGGCGATGAGGTGTTCGAACTCGTCGGGCCCGAGGTTCCGCATGAGGGCTCGCATCGGTCCACCCTCGAACTGGAACACACCCATCGTGTCTCCGGCGCGGAACATGTCGAAGACCTTCTCGTCGTCGAGTGGGACGTTGTCGATATCGGGTCGATTCCCTGTGTTCTTCTCGATCAACTCGAGCGCTCGTTCGATCGTGGCCAGGTTCCTGAGACCGAGGAAGTCCATCTTCAGAAGACCCAGTTCTTCGACGCCGTGCATCTCGAACTGAGTGACGATCTCTGCGTCCTCGCCTTTCCTCTGGATAGGGACGATGTTGGTCAGCGGCTCCGGAGATATCACGACCGCGGCGGCGTGGATCGAATCCTGTCGACGGAGACCTTCGAGCCCCCGCGCTGTCTCGATGATCTGTCGCGCACCATCGAGCGAGTCGAGGAGGTCCCTGAGTCCAGCGGCGGCGTTGTAGTGGTCCTTCAGATCCGCGGGAGCGTCCGCCTCCGGTTTCGTGAGGCATTGGTCGATCGTCGCATCCTTGCCGAGGATGGCAGGCGGCATCGCCTTGGCGAGCTGGTCTCCGGTCGAATACGGGTAGTCGAGCACGCGCGCTGCATCGCGGATCGCTTGCTTCCCTTTGATGGTCGAGAACGTGATGATCTGGGCGACATGATCGGATCCGTACTTCTCTGCGGTGTATTTGATCATCTCGCCGCGATATCGCTCATCGAAGTCCATGTCGATGTCGGGCATCTCCTTGCGACCGGGGTTCAAGAATCGCTCGAAGATCAGGCCGTACTTGAGGGGATCGAGATCGGTGATCCGCAGGCAATACGCCACGATCGACCCTGCAGCACTCCCTCGACCGGGACCCGTCCGGATCCCGTTCTTCGCCGCATACGCGATCAGGTCTTCGACGATCAGGAAGTACGACGAGAAACCCATCTCCGATATGACCCGCAATTCGTAGTCGATGCGGTCCGTGGTCACGTCGTCGAGGGATCCGTAACGTTCGCGGGCACCGGCCATCACGATCTCTCGCAGGTATGAGTCCTCGTCGTGCCCATCGGGGACGGTGAACGGAGGGAGCAGCACCTGGTCGAGGTCGATCGTGACATCAACTCTTTCGGCGACGAGCAGCGTGTTGTTGCACGCGTCC
>CAYTWC010000048.1:7571-10071 GCA_964441975.1 uncultured Acidimicrobiaceae bacterium
AACAACGTGCGCATCTCGGACGCCGACTTGACGTAGAACTCTTGGGAGTGGAACTTGAAACGATCCTCATCCGACTTGAGGGCACCCGTCTGGATGCACAGCAGCGCATCGTGCGCATCGGCCTCGTGGGCGTGGGTGTAGTGCGAATCGTTCGCAGCGAGCAAGGGCATGTCGAGCTTGCGGGAGATCGTCATGAGGTCATCCATGATCTTGCGCTGTGCCGGGATGCCATGGTCCTGGAGCTCGATGAAGAAGTTGTCTCGTCCGAAGATGTCCTGATACATCGCTGCGGCGGCGAGCGCCGCATCAAAGTCTCGCTCCTGGGAGCTCTGGTCGTCGTCGGCAGCCTCATCGACGCCGAGCAGCTGCGGAACATGACCGCCGAGGCAGCCGGTCGTCGCGATGATCCCTTCGGAATACTCGGCGAGCAACTCTGCGTCGACCCGGGGCTTGTAGTAGTAGCCCTCAAGGTATGAGCGCGACGTGAGCTGCATCAGATTCCGGTACCCGACGTCGCTCTGGGCAAGAAGGGTCATGTGGTAGCGCTTGTCTTCCCGACGTGGGAGGCGGTCCTTGCGCGAACCGGGTGTGAGGTATGCCTCCATGCCGATGATCGGCTTGATCCCGACCGATCGCGCTGCCTTTACGAAATCGACGACGCCATACATGACGCCGTGGTCGGTGATGGCTACGGCGGGCTGCCCGTCGGCCGCAACGGCTGTGACCAGGTCAGCGACACGGGCTGCACCATCGAGCATTGAGAACTCGGTATGGACGTGTAGATGCGCGAAGCTGTCAGCCAATCGAACCCCTCATCGAATCACATGCATGTAAGCAGGTCTCAGTTCATCTCTGCGAGGACCGCCCAGATCCGCTCCATTCGAGCCGAGATCGCATCAACACCCGTCAGCCCTAAGGTACTAGCTCGCCGTCGACACTGAGGAGCGCTGCATGGGCGTCGTAGGGATTCTGACAGGTGGTGGAGACTGCCCGGGGCTGAACGCAGTCATCCGCGGTGTCGTGTGCCGAGCCGAGGAACACGGATTCGACGTCGTCGGTATCCGCGACGGGTGGGCGGGTCTCATGTCCGACAAGACGATGCCTCTCGACCGCGAGATCGTCGACGGCATCCTCCCGCGCGGTGGGACGATTCTCGGCACCTCCCGGATGGACCCGTACGTCCACGGCGAGGGTCTTGCGTCCTGTCAGCCGACCCTCGACAAGCACGACATCGATCGCATCGTCGTGATCGGCGGGGACGGCACCTTGCGATCGGCGATGGGTCTTGCGAACGAGGGTCTCGGTGTCATCGGGGTCCCCAAGACCATTGACAACGACATCGCAGGCACCGACATCACATTCGGCTTCGAGACAGCAGTCCAGATCGCAACCGACGCCATCGACCGTCTCACCACGACCGCGGAGGCGCACAACCGCGTCGTGGTCGTCGAGGTCATGGGTCGGACGAAGGGATGGATCGCGACCCACGCAGGTATCGCCGGTGGCGCCGACTACGTGCTCGTGCCCGAATTCGAGTACGACATCGACGAGATGGTCGCCACCATCCAGAAGCGTCATGACCGCGGGCACCGGTACTCGGTCGTCGTCGTCGGCGAGGGGATCGATCCCCCACCGGGCTACGAGGCCGGAGAGAATCGCAAGGATGCGTTCGGGTTCGAGCGACTCGGCGGCGTCGCCTATCAGGTCGCGGAAGCGATCGAGGACCGCACGGACTATGAGACCCGGGTCTCGGTGCTCGGACACATCCAGCGAGGCGGAACACCCGTAGCGTCCGATCGAGTGCTCGCCACGAGGCTCGGCGTGACCGCTGCCGACTTCGCTGCTGAAGGCCGATCGAACGTCGTTGTCGCGGTCCGCGGATCGGACATCGCTGCGGTCCCCATCGAAGAAGTATGCGCCGAGATCCGCAGCGTGCCCGCAGACCTCTACAACACTGCCAGGACGTTCTTCGGGTAGACGTCCCTCGGATCCGTGACCTCGCCTCAGACTCCGATCTCGGTGAGAATCAGGCTTGCGTAGAACTCGGGCCAAGGCTGCGACCGGGGGCCGGCATCCCACTCGCGCTGAGCGAGCTCCAAGAGTTCGGTCAGCCTCTTGAGTGACACCGCATCTCCGAACGCGGTCCCACCGACTGTCAGAAGGTGCTCGGCGTACCACCCTGCCCATGCGGGATCGGCTCCTCCCGTGTGCTCGAAGGCAGCGTGATGGGCATCACCGGTCTCCTCGAGCAGTTCGACGAGTCGCCCGAACGGTATACGTCCGTCGACTGGTGCACTGTTTGACGCTGCTGGGATGGCGGTCTCCTCCCCGGGGTGGCGGACACGGTACCCCCTCCCCGACGCCACGCCGACCTACCCCCACCTCTTCTTGCTTCTTGCCTCTTGCCTCTTGCCTCTTGCCTCTTGCCTCTTGCCTCTTCCTGTCATACCCCGGTGATACGTTGGGAACATGGCAACTTCCATGTATCCCGATCTCGATG
>CAYTWC010000049.1:0-6580 GCA_964441975.1 uncultured Acidimicrobiaceae bacterium
AGTAACTCACAGCCTGGATCACATCGACGACCGGCTGATAGACCGTGACGAGATCGACATCGCAGAACGTGAACACGGTGTCGAGGTGCATCGAGGCGCGGTCGGAAGGCATCTTCGCCGCAATCACCCGTTCCGCTGCGCCTTCTTCGAACAATCGTTTGGCGACCTGGCCCACGGCCTGGTATGTCGTGCGCTCGCCCATCCCGATCAGGACCACGCCATTGCCGACAGGCATGACATCGCCGCCCTCCATCATGGCGTTCCCACGGTCCCGTTCAGGCGGATCCCCCCACCAGATCGCAAAATCACCGCTGGCGAACTCGGGATGAAACTTGTAGATCGCGGCGAGGTGCAAGGTCTCTTTCCTTCGAGCAGGGAAGAACATCGGGTTGATCGTGACGCCCCCGTATATCCAGCACGAACTATCGCGCGTGAAGAGTTGGTTCGGCAACGGTGGTATCGCAAACTGCGTCGCACCCCACGCCTTCGACGCCGCCGATCCGAGTTCCCCGGGAAGCTCGCCGACGGTGAGACCACCGATCAGATGGCGGACGAGGGTCTCGGCGTCAAGTTCATCCATCCAGTCGCGTAGATCCTGGGCCCCGAGGACACCGATCTCGTCGGGCGTCAACTTGCGATCGAGAACGTACGACCGTCCCTCGCTGGTCGCAACGACCTCCTCGAGGAGCTTGTGGATGTGCATCACCTGGATTCCGTAGTCGCCACGCATCAGATCCACGAATGCGTCATGCTCGATTCCTGCCTTGCGGGCCCAAATGACATCGTCGAAGAGCAACTCGGCGGCGTTCGACGGGGTGAGACGTCGCATCTCAAGTCCTGGCCGATGCACGATCACCTTCCGTAGGACACCCACTTCCGAGTGGACTCCGAATTCGCGCGAACCGTGTTGTGGTGGCATAGAGGTGGAGCCTACAGCCACGATCAGCGATCGCAGAGCAGGACCCTTCGCACGAGACCCGGCGGTTGAGACCCGCGAGACGGCTACTCGACGCGAGGTATTCGCAACCCCGGGCCGCCTCTCCGACTAGTGTCGTTTGGTCCGGCTCGGAGGTGATTGGTGCGAATCGTCGTGGCCCTAGGTGGCAACGCGTTGCTTGCGAAAGGACAGCCGCTCACACATGTGAACCAGCGGGCAAACGTGCGTGTCGCGTGTGATCAGCTTGCCCCGGTGGCACAGCATCACGAGCTCGTCATCTCGCACGGAAACGGGCCACAGGTCGGACTCCTTGCGCTCCAGGAGGCAGCGTTCGGGGAAGTTCCGCCTGCGCCGCTCGATGTCCTCGGCGCCGAGACCCAAGGCATGATCGGCTACATGGTCGAGCAGGAGCTCGGCAACCGACTTCCCGTCGACAAGCCTCTTGCGACGCTGCTGACGATGATCGAGGTCGATCCGAATGACCCCGCCTTCGCGACGCCGACCAAACCGATCGGTCCGTACTACGAACGGGATGTGGCCGAGAAGCTCGCCGATGAACGCGGCTGGGCGTTCGCCCCGGACGGCGATGCGTTCCGCAGAGTCGTCCCTTCGCCGAGACCGAAACAGATCTTCGAGCTTCGTCAGATCAGATGGATGCTCGACAAGGGCGCGGTCGTCATCTGCGCCGGCGGCGGTGGGATCCCGACGATGTTTCTCGAGGACGAAACGCTGGTCGGTATCGACGCGGTGATCGACAAGGACTTCGCAAGCGGTCTCCTCGCACGGGATCTCGGAGCGGACTTGCTCGTGATGGCCACCGACGCAGATGCGGTCTACGTCGATTGGGGGACGCCCGATCAGCGGGCGATCGAACACGCCCATCCCGACGCGCTCTTCGAGATACGGGACCAGTTCCCGGCCGGTTCGATGCAGCCGAAGGTCGTGGCTGCGTGTGAGTTCGCTGCGTCGACAGGTTCCCGTGCGGCGATCGGCGCTCTCGCCCAGGTCACCGGACTCGTATCAGGAACCGCGGGAACGTCCGTGTCGACGGACGTTGATGGAATCGTCTACCGGACGGAGAGTCGCTGACGCGACTCACCGACGATCTTGCAAGGTCTCCACGAATCGGTGCAAGTTCGCCTTCCAGATCCGTCGGAGCACCGGCGCCGCGGCCGCCGCCGCCACCGCCCCTCCGAGGTACCACGGGAAATAGAGGTCCTCCGACCATTCGAACCGCACTCCGTGCGGCATGTCGACCAGCAGGAACTTGCCCGTCCCGGATACCACACCCGTGTGGGTGACGACGATCCTTTCGCGCTCCGCCCAGTCGGTGACGACCATCACGTCGGTCGTCTTGAGCGGTCCGACGGTCGTGAGTACGTGTATTATAGTGCCGACCCCCGATCGCTGCTCACCAACGAACTCGATTGATTCCGCGTCAGCCATCCAGTCGGCATGCGATGCAAGATCTGCGAGAGCCTCCCAGACCACCGACATGGGCTGCCCTGTGTCAATCTGGAGTTCGATGTGTGCCATGGCAACCTCAGTGTTTCGTCGGGCCTGTCGTCGTATCGAGCCATTCGAAACTGTGACCGAACCCGGATGTCGGTGTGTACGTTTGGAATACACCAAGCCGGGAGGCACACGATGGCGGATTTCATGCTCATCTACAAAGGCGAGGCAACGGACATGGCCGACATGACACCCGAACAGGGTGCGGAGGTAATGGCCAAATGGATGGCTTGGATCGATCGGGTCGGAGACAGCCTCACGGATGTCGGCTCACCTTTCGGTCCGGGAGCTTCGATCGTCGATGACGGGTCAACGGGCACGGCGGGCTCACTGACCGGCTATTCAATTGTCTCGGCCGACAGTATGGATGCTGCCCTTGCGCTCGCTGATGGTCACCCGTATCTGTCAGACAGCGACGGCGGGTACGCGATCGATGTGTTCGAGTTGATGCCTGTCCCCTTCGACTAGAGGGGATTGAAACAACCATCCGTCGCCGAATGACGACGACGCCCGCCTACGCTCCGAGGATGCCAGACACACGCCGCACCCTCGGGATTCTCACGTTCGGCTTCATCCTTCTCGGCATAGGGATCACCATCGTCGGCGTGGCGTGGCCGTCCATCTCGGAGGACATGGGCCTGCCCATCGCCGACCTGGGGATCGTCACCCTCACGTATGGAGCCGGGTACACGTTGGCCACGCTGTCGGGGGGTTGGGTGGCGGAACGGCTCACGACGGGGTCAGTCCTGCGCATCGGGTCAGCGGTCGCCGTCGTCGGACTGATGGCGGTGGCTCTCACGCCGTCGTGGCCGGTTCTGCTCGTCGCGATGTTTGCCTTCGGGATCGGTGGCGGTACGGAAGATGTCGCGACGAATTCGTTCGTCGCCGTTCGACACGGACCACGGGAGATGGGATCGATCCACGGCGTCTTCGGAATCGGAGCCATCGTGGGACCCTTGTTGGTGACCGGACTGATTTCGATCGGTGCATCGTGGCGACTGTCGTTCGTCGTTCTCGGTTTGGGTCAGCTCGTGTTCTTCCTCGGGATGTCGTTCTTCGCACGGCACATAAGCATCCCGACACGACGGTCCACCGGGGACACGACGAAACTCGCCATCACAGCCCCCTTGGTGTGGTCGGTCGCGGCCTTCTTCGCATACGCAGCGGTCGGCGGCACGACCGGTGTGTGGGCGTTCACGTATCTCGTCGAAGACCGCGGCTACTCGGAAGGTGCAAGCGGCATCATCCTCGCTGCGTTCTGGACTGCCTTCGCGGCGAGCCGTTTCGCATACGGTCTCACGAACGACCGATACGATGCCCGCACGATCATGCGGGTCGGCATGGTCGGGACGATCGTGTCGCTGTTGGTCTTCTGGTGGAACCCGACGCCGACGCTCGGGGTGATCGGTCTCGTGGCGAGCGGATTCGCGCACGGCCCCTTCTTCCCAGTCCAGATGCTGATGACCCCGCGGCGGTTCGGACCCACGCTGGCACCCGCCGTCATCGGCTACGAGGTCGGAGGGATCAATATCGGCAACGCCCTGTTCCCCGCACTCGTCGGGCTGCTGGTCGCCGCCATCGGCCTCGATGTCGTACCCCCCGTGTTGGTGGCCTCGGCGTTGCTCCTGACCTTCACGCTGGAGATGCTCGCTCGAACCCAGCGGGCTGCCAGGCGGGCGACCGCCTGATGCCGACAGAACCACGATCGATACTCGAAAGCATCCACCTCCGACGACGTGCGACAATGCGGCTCTCATGACGAACGAATCAACGATCACCAAGCTGTACGAGTCCTTCGACCGTCGCGACCCGATCGCGATGGCCCAGTGCTACGCCGATGACGCACACTTCACCGACCCCGTCTTCGGCGATCTGCACGGCGACGAGATAGGCTCTATGTGGTCGATGCTCACGGGTCGTGCAGAGAGCCTGACCGTCCGGTTCTCCGACGTTGCCGTCGACGGGGACACCGGATCGGTGACATGGGAGGCGACCTACCTCTACACACCGACCTCCCGGCGGGTACACAACGTCATCACAGCATCCTTCACGTTCGAAGAGAGCCTGATCGTCCGTCACGTCGACCGTTTCGACCTGTGGAAGTGGTCGCGGATGGCGATCGGGACGATGGGGACGCTGCTCGGATGGGCACCACCATTCCAGTCCAAACTCCGTGCGACGGCACGACAGGGACTGGAGAACTACATCGATCGCCAATCCGGTTCAGGCTGAGATCGCACCAGGGATCTGCGTGCCCTATTTCGCCACGCGTTTGACGATGAACGATGCGATGACCGTGACGATGACTGCCCCGATGATCGCGCCCAGGATTCCGCCCCAGTCGAATTTCTCCGCATCACCGATGCCCATCACCGTCGTGAACAGCCAGAACCCGACGTAGGCGCCAGCAAGCCCGAGCAAGATGGAAACCCCCCACGATGCCGGACCGCTCATGTGCCCGAAGGCGTCGTTGGGGACGATTGCCCTGGCGATTGCTCCGGCCACGAGGCCGAGCAACAGTATGCCGATGACGTGCATGCGGTTCCTCTCCACTTGTCGGAACCACACGCTATCACGCGAGGACCCGGCGAGTCGGTCGTCCGCCGGGGCCTAGGCGAGAACCAAACGACCTTCGATCTCATCCCCGAGCATGCGTCCCGTGGGCACGAATCCGTATCCGAGGTAGAACGGTTCCGGAGAACCCTTGCCCCGATGCCAGCTCACATCGATCTCGTCCGCACCGTCCATCTTGACCAGCTCGACGATCATGTCGAGGGCTCGTCGCCCGATGCCTCTGTTTTGGTGCTCACGGTCGATGAGGAGCCTCCACAGAAAGGGTCGTGGCTGTGTGTCGGTCCGCTGCGCGAGCATCACGAATCCCGCGGCAACGCCGTCTGCATAGATCGCCCGCAGCCACGGCCGAATCGGATGGCCCTCGTGGTCACCCGGGTACGCGCCTTGGGCGATGGACCTCGGAACCGGCGCAACGAAGGCTTCCTGGCTGTGATGCGTCCGCAAGCGGTAGATCTCGTCGAGGTTGCCCGGTGTGATCTCCTCGAGCGTGACCGAATCAGGACGCGTGAAATCGCGACCGACCCAGCGTGCACGATCAGGCTCTGTCATCCCGTAGATCCAATCGTCGCTCGGACCGTCGTCGTCCCAGAACGACAGCTTGGTGTGCCCTTCGAAGAGCATTCCGACTCGTTCGAGCACCATCGCAGATGCCCGGTTGTCCGGGTGGAGCATTCCGAAGACCCTCGTCACGTTCTGATCGAACAGATAGTCGACGAGCGCTCCCAACGATTCTGTGGCGTATCCGTGACCCCAATACAGCGGGGCCAGGTTGTAGCCGACTTCCGCTGACCGGCCCTCCCAGGTGAGGTGCACGGCAAGGTCTCCGACGGTCTCCCCTGACTCCTTGTCGCAAACGACAGCCATCCACCACTCGTCGTTCTGCGGGCCATCCATGGCCACGACCGACTCGACGATGTCCTTGGCGCGATCGATGGGGAACGGGCGCTCCCAATCCTGATACCGCGCAACGTCCGGATCGTTCCTCAGATCGAACAGCGCGCCGACGTCCGAGGATTCGAACGTCCGAATGAGCAAGCGCTCGGTGCGGATCGGTTCGAATCTCACAAGGTGCTTTCCTCAGGCAGTCCGGAAACGGTGCACGACGCAGCGACCGGGTTGCCCGAACGCGTCAGGTAGACGCTTCGGGCTCCTCCACGATGGCGGCGACGTCACGCATTCCGAACGCGATGAGGATGAACAGGATGCCAAGGACGATGGCCATACCGGCAACACCGAACGCAACGACCGAGGTGAACAGCGACGCCTGGAGGAACGCCGAGTTCATTGCTGTTGCGCGCAACGGATCCTCGCGATCGAGCTCTGCGTATGTCAGCCCCCCTGTCGCATCGAGCGTGTGCTCGTTGATCACGAGAGCCTGGCAGTAGGCGCTGAACGGCCCGTCGACCTCGTCGCCCGCGAGGCAGGGTGCGTCATCCGAGACGACGATCTTCTGATCGGCGAGCGTATTGCTCACGATGACCCACGTCACGGTTCCAGCGATGATGAACAGAATCCCGACGACCAAGGTTGCGATGGAAGCGGCTTTGCGCATGGTCT
>CAYTWC010000049.1:6590-10038 GCA_964441975.1 uncultured Acidimicrobiaceae bacterium
TCCTTCGTTCGTACCTGAGTTCGCTCCTCGTAATCACTCCCCGCAGCGCGAATTCTTGGTCCCGCACGCGTGTGGCGGCATGCGACCTAGGGCTGGTACGAGATGCGCCTGATCGTCACAGGGTCGTTCGCAGTGCCCTCGCCGTGATTCGTGTACAGGGCACCGTCGGGTCCGATCGTGATGGCGTTCGGTCGACCGAATGACGCCTCCCCACCCCGACCATCCACGTCACCCGGTTCGCCGTTCCCGGCGATGATCTCGACCGCACCCGAGGCGATGTCGTAGCTGAACACGACATAGCCGGCTCGGCTCGTGACATAGAGTTTCCCGTCCAGGTACACACCGTGTGACGTGGCCTTCGGAAACGAGAACAGTTTCTCGACGGTCGCTCCGTCCGCGCTGACGGAGAAGATGGATCCATCCTTGTGATCGATGATGTACAGCGTCCCGTCCGGTCCGCGCGTGATGCCGTTGATTCCGTTGAATCGCCGATCGAATACCCAATCCGTGACCGTTCCGTCGGTGTCGATCCGATGGATCTTGTTGCTGTTGTATGCCTCGACGATCAGGGACCCGTCATCATTGACGACGATGCCCGTCGGGCCCCTGATGCCGTCCGCTATCACGGTCGCCTCACCGTCGGGTTCGATCCGATACACCTCGTTGGACCCGTAGCTCGATTGATAGATCGTGCCGTCATCGACACGAACGGTCATCGTCAGACTCGCCATGCTGTCAGCGGTCGCATACGTCTCGACGGTCCCGTCGGCGGACACCTTGTAGACGGCGTTCCCCACGTTTCCGTCATATCCGCCGAAATCTGCCTGATAGAAGTTCCCCTCGCCGTCCACCGCAAGCCCACCTGTCGCGCTCACGATGTCGGACACGACCGTCTCGACGACCCAGTCGTCGGAAACGGGGAATCCCAGTTCTTCAAGGGGTGTCTGGGGCACCGCCGTCGTCGTGGTCGGCGGAACTGACGTCGTCGTGGTGGTGGGTGGTGCGGTCGTCGTGGTCGTTTGCAGCGTTGTAGTGGTGGAGTCGTCAGCTGCGGGTGAGTCGGCGGATCCAGACGCACAGGCCGTGAGGAGCAGGCAGCCAGCAGCGATGATCGTCAGCGTCTTCGTCCACTTGTTCCCGATTGCGCTTCGTGTGGCTCGACCCATGCTTGCCTCCTCGCTTGACCGGCAGTGCGAGGGTGCCGGCGATGGTGTCTACACCCGTATTGACCACCGAAGGGCGGTTCCACGCGACACGGAGGCAAGGACTAGGCGTTCAGATCCTTGCGGCGGAACACAAGGGCCCCGAGTGCGAACATGAGGAGCCCGATGGCGGCCATCACCGCGAGGTCCACCCACTCGACGCCGTTTGAGAGGGGGTCGTTCGCCCAGTAGTAGTGCCACGGGGACAGCTTCGCCCAGTCCGCAAGATCATTGTTGATCGGCAGCAACACCGACACCATGTAGGCGATGAACGCAATGCCGCCGGTTGCCATCATCGCAGGAACGCGTTTGCCGAACACCACGGAGAACAAGACAGCAGCGCCGGCGACCATCACACCAAGCACGAACACATGCAGTGTTGCCGCCCAGACGTTTGCGGCATCCATCTCGAGACCGACTATGACGACCCCGAGCCATGTGAACAATCCGATCAGCAACGACGCAACTGCGGCATGAACGACGACCGCCACCGATTTCGCTCCGAACATTCGCATGCGACTCACCGGATTCGATGCGAGCAATCCGATGCTCAGATCTTCCATCTCTGAAGCAACCGACCGAGCGGCATCGACGATGACCAATGCAGCAATGGCTCCGGGAGCCATGATGCTGAAGACCTCCGTGGACAGCCATCCCTGTGGACTGGACATGCCCCCTTCGCCGAAGAACGACTCGAACGCCGGTCCGAGATCGAATTCGGCGAGAGCGTCCTCGAGAGCCGGGAACATCGCGGCGACGAGGAAGGCCATGACCCCGACACCGAAACCGATCAGGACGGTCATCACCCGACGATCGGCGACGCTCTTGGTCAGTACTGATCGAATCCGCAGGCGCTGCGGCCACGAGAGTGGAACGATGGTCTTCGTTGACATCAGGTCAGCCCTTCAGGTCTCGTCGATTGATACCGATCGTCGTCGCGAACACGAAACAGGCGGAGAGCACCGCCATGACGATGAGGGACATGCCATCGATGCCATTCGTCATCGGGTCATTGCCGTCGTAGAGATGCCACGGTGTGTACTCCGCGATCTTCTGAAAGGTCTCGTCGACGGAAAGAACCGATGAAACGAGCCATGAGATCACCACGACGGCAGCGGCCACCCCGGACCCGACGGCTGACTTGCCCGTCCAGCCGCTGAGCGCCATTGCAAACGTCCCCATCATGACGCCGAAACCGATGAGCATCACACTGAGGGCAAGCATGTCGCGGTCACCGATGCCGTCGCCGAGAACCGACGTCGCTGCGAGTACCCCGAGCCATGTGGCGATTGCAGTCGCCACGATCCCGACGACAACCACGATCAACTTTGAAACCGCGACCGACGTTCGACTCAACGGGTTGGCGAGAAGAAGGTCGAGGGACCCTTTCGATTCCTCACCGACGGCCGCTCCCGTACCGCCGCCGATGGCGTAGGTGAGCACCACGGCGGGAGCAATGATGCTGTACACGGCAGCAATGGCCATTCCGACAGGCGTTCCGTCACCGGTGCCATAGATCGACGCGAGCGCTGGTGGCATGCTCTCGACGAGGTCGACCATCGTGTCGCCGAAAGCGTCGTAGGTGACGATTGCGATCAGCCCATAGATGAACACGAGACCGGCTGCGATGAGCGTCGCCCGCATCCTGTCCAGCGCGGATTTGGAAAGAACGCTATTCAGCACGGGAATCCGCCTCGACGTCGTGTGGGTTCGACTCCCGGCTTCCACCGCCTTGGTTGTCATCGGACCGGTAGTAGGTAAGGAAGATCTCCTCGAGGTCTGCCTCGCGGCTGTTGATGTTGAGCACGTTGTGATCGACGATCACACGCAAGAGCGCCCCGACCGGGCCGTCGAAGGAGACGGATGCATGGGCTCCGCGAACGGTGGCACTCCTCACGCCCTCGACATTGTCGAAGACGGAGTCCTCGACATCGTGCTCGAACTCGATGTCCAGGCGGCGGATCGCCTTTCGCTTGAGGTCGTCGACGCGTTCGACGACGACGAGTTGGCCCTGCCGAAGAATCGCAACCCGATCAGCGACGCGTTCGACTTCACCGAGGGTGTGACTCGACAGGAACACCGTCCGACCGTCGTCCTGGACCTCCTGGTACATCCGTTGAAGTTCCTGTTGGACCAAGGGATCCAGCCCGGTGACCGGCTCGTCGAGGATCAACAGTCTCGCCTTGTTCATGAACGCCTGAATCAGCCCGATCTTCTGCTTGTTGCCCGTCGAGTAGTCCGAGATC
>CAYTWC010000050.1:0-10035 GCA_964441975.1 uncultured Acidimicrobiaceae bacterium
GTACTCAGTACTGAGTACCCAGTACACAGGGCCCACCCGCATCGTCGCTGGCGCTCCTCTGCCGCCCTCCCTGAAGGGAGGGCACGTTTGCTCGGCGCTCCGCGGGTTCTGCTGGCTGAGACCTCTCTACCATGTGGGCGTTGCCGAGAGAACTGTGACCCATGCCAACACCACACATCTCCGCGCCTGATGGTGCATTCGCTGAAGCCGTGTTGCTTCCCGGTGATCCGCTACGTGCCAAGTACATCGCAGAGTCGTTCCTCGACGACCCGGAGGAAGTGACGAGTGTGCGCAACATGCTCGGGTTCACGGGCTCCTACCAGGGCATGCCCGTATCGGTGATGGGAACCGGAATGGGAATCCCGTCGGCCTCCATCTACATCAACGAATTGATCAACTCCTATGGGGTCAAGCGACTTGTCCGTGTCGGATCCTGCGGAGGTATTTCGACCGATGTCGGGTTGAGGGATCTCATCATCGCGATCGGGGCCGGCACGGAATCGGGTGTCAACCGGGCTCGGTATGGGGGGTGGGATTTCCCCGCGACCCCTGACTACGCACTGCTCGAAGCGGCAGTCGCGGCAGCTCGCGAGAAGAATCAGGCGATTCGCGTGGGCAACGTGCACTCGTCGGACAGTTTCTATCCGCCGGTCGCCAACACGCTCGAGATCTGGCAGCGGATGAACATCCTCGCCGTCGAGATGGAGGCCGCGGGCCTCTACGGCATCGCCACCGAACTCGGTGTCCGCGCTCTTGCGGTCCTGACGGTATCGGATCATGTCGTGACGCAGGAGGAGACTTCGTCACAAGAGCGGGAACGATCGTTCGACGACATGGTCGTCGTCGCCCTTGAAGCATTGAGAAAGGACGCTTCGTCATGAATACCTTCGAGATCACATACGACTACCTGTGCCCGTTTGCCAGAAACGCAAATGAGGCAGTCGTGGAGGCGATCGACGACGGCGCTGAATACGACGTGACCTTTTCTCCGTTCTCGTTGACTCAGAACCATCTCGACGATGCAGCGACACCGGTGTGGGAGCAGGCACCCGGCGCCGGTGGCCGCGGGGTGCTTGCGCATCTGTGGGGTCTTGCGGTGCGGGACTCGTTCCCCGATTCCTTCAATGCGTTCCATGTCGCGCTCTTCACTGCCAAGCATGACGACCTCCGTGACATCGACGACGAAAGCGTGCTCGCGGACGTCGCCGGGTCGGTCGGTCTCGACGCCACCGCTGTGGCTGAACGTGTTGCATCCGGCGTCCCGGCCAAGACCCTCGCCGCCGAACACACACGCCTGGTCGAAGACCACGCTGTGTTCGGCGTGCCGACCTTCATTGCGGACGGTGAAGCTGTTTTCGTCCGCTTCATGGAGCGACACACCCTCGCCGACCTCGACAAGGTGATCGGTATGGTCGGTTGGGCCAATGTCAACGAGTTCAAGCGCACCCGGGTTCCTCGCTAGCCCCTCGGTTCCAGATGACTGACCGCAAGACGGCAACCGCCGCCGAAATGCGTGACCTGGTCGCCGCGACGCGAACCGATGACCCGTCCTGGTTCACCTACGGCGATCGCGTCGTGACACCGCACGAGTTGACCGCACTCCTCGAACCGCACGTGTCCGACGCACGCAGGCAGACGATGGAATCCGTCCTGGACGAGCGGACCGAGTCCGTTGCCGTGGTCGTCGAGGGGATGGTCGATCTCGGAAACATCGCGGCGGTGATGCGCACGGCGGATGGGTTCGGCATCCAGCGCATCCATGCGATCGACACGGCGGACAAGTACAAGCGATCGAAACGCACGACACAAGGTGCCGACAAATGGGTCGACCGATACCGATGGGAGTCGACCGAGGAGTGTTTCGAGCGCCTGTCGTATGACGGGTATCGGATCGTCGTCGCGGATCTGGGATCCGATGCCACCCCGATCGCCGATGCGGACCTGACCGATCGGTGTGCATTGGTGTTCGGCAATGAGCTCGAAGGCGTCAGCGCCACGGCGAGGGCAGGCGCCGATGACGTGGTCACGATCCCGATGGGGGGATTCACGGAGAGTTTCAACATCTCGGTGGCGGCGGCGGTCATGCTCTACGACACATGGCGGCAGCGCACGGAACGATTCGGTCGGATGGGAGACCTTCCCCCCGACGTACGGGATCGGATTCGGGCGGTGTGGTACGCAAAGTCCGTACCGAATGTTCGCTCCGTCGTTGAGCACAAGCTCTCCAACCCAACGGATTGATCCGGGGACCGGCTAACCCTCGAACGGGATCCGGTAGATCGCCGGTCTCGTGTCCTCGCTGATGGTGAAGTAGGAGTAGGTGTCGTCGAACGCGATTGCCTCGCCCTGGCGCTCATCGGGGCCCGGTGCTTCACATGGTGCGATCGCAAGGGCCTCTGCAATCGATTGTCCGGGACCTCGGTGCCACATCCACACCGTGTTGTAGCCGCGGAACGCGATGATGGAGCCATCGGAGCTGATGTCAGCACCCGAAACCTCGTCGCCAAGGGCGACGGACGCCACGAGCTCGAGCTGGGACTGTTCACCCGTGATCTCAAGTGTTCCCCTGAACACTTGGGCCACGTCATCGGTCTTGGTGACGATGTAGATCGCAGGATCGATCGGATCGACGAACATACCCTCGGCGTTGTGGTTGCCATCGGGGAACACGAGCGGAATGGGGTCTGAGCGGGGGAAGGAGCCGGTCATCGAGGCCGGGTCGAGATCCTCGACGCGGTGCACCGCTATCACCCCGTCACGAATCGAGAAGTTGTCGCCGATGTCGCCGGCGTACAGATATGCGCCGGTGCCATCGGGACCCGGTCCTGCCGCGATGTCCTCCCAATCGAGCGCAAATCCGCCAGGTACCTCGAACACACCGAGGTCCGTGCCGTCGGGGGCAAAGGCATAGAGACGTGGACCGTCCCTCGAATCGTTGTGGGACCAAAGAACGTCGGGCGTCGTCCGGCTGACGGCGATCCCTGAGGCTTCGATCAACTCGTCGTTCGTGACCGTCCCGGTCACGGTCAGCGTGCCGTACAGGTCGCACACCGTGCTGCCGGCTGGGAGCTCGAGACCGGACGCAACCGTCGTAGTGGTCGTGTCGACCAGCGTCGTGGTGGTCGTGTCCGCCGCCGACGAGGTCGTCCCCGATCCGACGCCCGGGTTGTCGTCCCCGGTGCGCAGCAACACGACCGCCGCGACGACGACGGCGGTGATGACGATCAGAGCGATGGTCGACCGGCGCATCGCCGAAGCGTATCGTTTGCGCCTACGAACCCAACTCCGTGAGGGCGATTGCCTGAGCGACGATCGCGCTCTGGAGATCGGCCAGCTCAAGGCTTTCGTTCGGCCCGTGGTAGCGACTCATCGGATCGGCGGCCCCGACCAACAGGATCGCGGCGTCGGGGTAGCGCTCGGAGAAGGCCGCGACGAATGGGATCGAGCCTCCGACCCCCATCTCGATTGGTTCGCTGTCGTAGCCGTTCCGCATCCCGGTGCGGAACGCCTCATAGGCCCTCCCGCTCGTGTCCAACTCGAATGCCTCTCCGGTTGCGCCGTCGGAGATCGTGATCTCGGCACCCCACGGCACGTTCGCCTTGAGATGGTCGGTCAGCGCAGTCATGGCTGATTCGGGGTCCTGACCGGGCGGGATCCGCATGCTGACCTTCGCGCTCGCCTCGGGTACAAGTTGGTTGATCGCCTCGGCAATCGGCACGGCATCGATTGCAAGGATCGAAATGGCGGCCTGACGCCACGTGCGCGAAGTCAGGGACCCAGTCCCGATCTGCTCGAGTCCGTCCACGGGAAGCATCTGTTCGTTGATCTCATCGATGGTCAGGTCGAGCGGGTCCGCGTCCGCTGAGACCAGACCCTCGACCGCCACCGATCCGTCGTCGGTGTGGAGCGACGCAAGCGTACGTACGAGGGCCGTGATCGCATCCGGGTAGATACCGCCGAACGATCCGGAATGGACGCCGTTCGTGAGCGTCCGCACGGTGACCGTGCAGTCCACGAGTCCGCGCAGTGACGTCGCAAGCGCCGGGGTTCCGATCCGCCAGTTCCCTGCGTCGGCGATCACGATCACGTCCGATGCGAGTGTCTCGGCGTACGCATCGAGGAAGTCGACGAGGTGCTCGGAGCCGATCTCCTCTTCGCCCTCGATGAAGATCTTGACGTTCACCGGAAGGTTCTCGAGGACTCGCAGAGTCGACAGGTGGGTTGCGATCCCGCACTTGTCATCTGCCGTTCCCCTGCCGTACAGCCGCCCGTCTCGTTCGACGGGCTCGAACGGCGGGGTGTCCCAGATCGAATCGGGTCCCGGCGGCTGGACGTCGTGATGGGCGTATAGGAGCACTGTCGGTGCGTTGGCGGGTCCGGCCTTGTAGCCGTAGACGGCGGGGTGAGCGCCGTCGAGTTCGAGCAAGCGGACGTCAACGGCCCCGGAGTCCCGCAAGAGCGATGCAACGTATTCGGCAGAGCGGCGTACCTGCGATGCGTCGTACCCCGGCGCACTCACCGATGGGATCTGCACCATCGCCTCGAGTTCCGATTGTGTTCTTGGAAAGTCGGCGGCGACAGCCGCCTTGATGTCGTCATGCATGGGGCCGATCGTAGCCCGCGATGGATCACCGTCAGGCGTGATGGGATCGGTGTTCGATCAGGTGTTTGCCGCGAGGAACGCCAGGATGCGGTCCCAGGCATCGGCGCTCGCCTCGGAGAACTCGTCCTGCTTGCGGTCGAAGAACGAGTGTGGGGCGCCCTCATAGATCACGACTTCGCCCGGACTCCCGGTTGCCGCGAGCGTTTCTTGGAACAGTTCGTCGACCTCGACCGGAATGCCGGGGTCGTCGCCACCCTGTAGCGCAAGGATCGGGCAGGAGAAGTCGGGTACGCGACTGAGGATCGACGGCGCACCCTGTGGAAACCCGGGGCGATCCGGATGTCCGTAGAAGCCGACCGCACCGGCGAGACCGAGATCTGATGCCGCCATGTGCCACGCGTTCGAGCCGCCGAAGCAGAATCCGACGACGAAGATCGGTCGATCCGGGTCAGACTCCCTCAGGTGGGACAGCGCTGCTGTGACATCAGCAACGATCCCATCGATGGTGGTCTGCTCGACGTGCGGTCTGAATTCCCAGTCACCCTCGCGCGTCGAGCTGCCAGCGGTGCGTCCGAAGTAGTCGATGGCGAGCGAGTCATACCCGTTCTCAGCGAAGCGGAGGGCCAACTCCTCGTAGAAGCGAAACAGACCACGGACGTCAGGGAGCACGACCACAGCGGGTGAGTTGTCATCGACCGCTTCGAAGGTCGTGAACGTGTTGCCGTCGTCGGCCGTGAGTTCGAGATGACGATGACTGACCGATCCTCCGTGGATCGCTTCGATCGGCGGTGTTGCATCGGCGTCAAAACACATCGGTCTTCCTTCTGTCGACGGGTGCCCACGATACCGACACCCACGGTGGACGGCACGGGGTGGGAGAGCCGATCCGATCGGGTCAGGTCTTGCGGCGTGCCAACTCTTCCTTGAGGGCGTCGTCGCTGTACTGGACGAGGCCGACATCCCATGGCTTGCGTTCCATCGGGGCTTCTTCGGATTCAGCGAGAAGCTCCACGACGGTGTCACGGAGCGTGCGCGCCCATGCCCGACCCTTCGCAGACATGATCGGTGTGACTGTCGCGTCGCTGTTGATCCGTACGACCGACGCCTCGATCTGCGGATTGGCCTGTGATCCTCGTTCGCCGTACGAGAGGACGATCGAACCGATGGGCACATCCTGGATCCCACCTGTGGCGATGAACTCGCCTTCGTACGCCCAGCCGGTGGCGAGCGTTTCGTCCACGCCTGTGATGACCTTCGCCCAGTTCTTTCGACGTTCGTCCCCGACGAGGGGGATCTCCACCGCAACGAGTATCGGCTCTTCCATCTGCTCCACAATACCCGTGGCACGGGAGGCACAACAGGGGACTGCGGCCCCGCCGACGTCACGCGATGGGGCCGTGTTTGCCTCGGTCCCGTGTGCGGACGGTGCGATTCAACTACCGTTGGATTCGTACCCTCGGGCTCCTTCGACAACCAGGAGTGAGAATGGCCGCCACGTACACCGTCCAACGAGCAACGACAATCAAGGCACCACCCCAAGCGATCTTCGATCGGATCGTTCATTTCAAGCAGTGGCCCGAGTGGTCCCCATGGGAGGATCTGGACCCAGACATGGATCAGCACTACGGCGGTGCGCCGGACGGTGAGGTGGGCAGTTCCTACAGCTGGAGTGGAAACCGGAAGGCGGGTGAGGGGTCGATGGTGATCACCGACGTCGAATCACCGACCGCGATCAAGGCTGACCTCCAGTTCCTCAAGCCGTTCAAGTCCGAGAGCGAGCTCGCGTGGACGCTTGAGCCAGTGGGGGATGCAACCAATGTCACCTGGACCATGGTTGCCGAACACCGGGTCATGTCCAGGGTGATGAATGTGTTCGGTCTCATGGAGAAGATGGTCGGTAGGGACTTCGAGAAGGGGCTCCGCTCGTTGAAGACGCTGGTCGAGGGTTCACCCGAATCCTCGTAGCTACCGGCCCTCTCGATCGGTCGTAGGCGCCTGGGCCTCGCGCCGTCCGCCCCTCACGGCCGTTCTTACCGCTTGCCTCTTGGATCTTCGCGTGTCGCGTGGACAGGACGGTCGAAGCTCTCTATAACAAAGTGCTGATGGAGGCTCCCACCGCTGAGGACTACTCGGCGTTCGTCCGTGACGGCGGCGCCCGTCTGCGACGCGCCTTCATCGCGGCGTACGGCCCTGAGGTCGGGGCGGAAGCCACAAGCGATGCTCTCGCCTACGGGTGGGAGCATTGGGATCGGATCTCCCAGATGGACAACCCGGCTGGCTACCTGTATCGGGTCGGACAATCCAAGGCCCGGAGGTATCGGAGGAAGCCGACACGGCTCCCCGAGGTCGAGACCGCGGCGACGCCGTGGGTCGAACCAGCATTGCCGGCTGCGCTCGAGGGATTGTCGGAGCGGCAACGTCAGGCGATTCTGCTGTGTCACGGGTTCGGCTGGACGCTCGTGGAGGCCGCGGAGGTGCTTGGCGTCGGCGCTTCGACCATCCAGCGTCACATCGATCGTGGAATGCAGAAACTACGGGAAGGATTGGGGGTGACGGATGGACAACAATGATCTCGAGCGGCAGCTTGCTGCCTATGCGACCCAGATGGACGAGGCGGCGGCGGATGTCGAAGACCTCGCACCCGGGGATCTGACGGATGTCGGCTCGGACGCTGAAGTTGTGTCGGTTCGTTCTCGCCGTCGTGTGCCGGATTGGGCATTTGCGGGTATGGCTGCGGCGGCAGTGGTCATCCTCATCGGGTCCGTGGCGGTGTTCTCCGCGCTCCGATCGTCGCCCGATGACCCGGTCGCGACCGCACCGCCGACAACCACTACGACCGTGGTGTCCGAACCGGAACCGTCCCCTGCGGTCCTGATATCGGACGACCCCGTGATCGGGTCTGAGACCGTCGAGGACGATGACCCGCTCCGATTCTTCACCATCGGCGACATCGTCCCTGCCGACGGGGCTTTCCACGGACTGTTCGGGATCGAATCGAAGGAACCGCGGCTGATGCATGTCAGTTCCCAGGATGGCTCGGTGTGGGAGATCGACGACGCCGACATCGAGGTGCTGGGAGTCGATGACGCTGCGCAGATGCGAGCGACGACATTGCTGCAATCGGAAGACGGGTCGTGGATCGGATACTTCGATGTGATGCGGGACCTGGGAGGTTTCGGCGACCACCAGTATCGCTACTGGGTCCATCGTGGAACAGCTCCCGATATCACCGGACCGTGGACGATCGATGCGGTCCCGGCTCTCGATGCCGGTCGAGAAGGGGCGTGGGACGGTGGATGGGTCCGGAATGCCTCGGTGCTCCCCGATGGTTCCGGTGGGTGGATGATGTTCTATCTCGGCGGGAGTGTGGTGACCGATGGCGCTGGCGCAGGGCAGCTCGGGTTTGCCACCAGTGCCGACGGCGTCGAGTGGGTACGAGCAGATGAGCCGGTGTTCGTCGGCGATGCCGACTCACGCTTCGAAGATGGCGCGCTCAACCGGATCCAGGTGAAACGGATCGACGGGGATCTGATTCTCACGTATGCAGGGAAGACAAGCGGCAACCGTGGGATTGCGTATTCGACCGATGGTCAAACGTGGACGAGGGACGACCGAAACCCGGTCCTCACGAATCTCGAAGTCCCGCGATCGAGCATCTACGACACCGCGATGGTGTACGACGACGGAACCCTCCGGTGGTACGTCGGTGCCGGAGGGTTCTCGTCGATGGCGGTGTACGAACTGCGTCTCGACCTGTAGCTCGGTCGGTGGACCGATTCGTTGGGCCTAGCGTGGTGGCTGGCCGTCGACCTGCTTCGCTTTGATGACGGTGAAGACCGCACCGAACGGATCCGCAATCGCGGCCATGCGTCCGACCTCGGAATCCATCGGCGGCATCATCACCGAGCCACCGTTTGCCGTCGCTGATGCGACCACTGCGTCGCAGTCGTCAACGACGAAATAGGCGGCCCAGTACGCAGGCACCCCTTCAGGCGCCATCCCGGTCACGTCCATGATGCCGCCGTTGGCCCGGCCATTGTTGATGATGAGCGTGTATTCCATCTCACCGAACTGGTTCGTCTCCGTCGACCAACCGAGAAGGTCGGTGTAGAACGCCTTGGCCGTGTCGACATCGAAGCATTGGAGTTCGTTCCACGTCAGTGCTCCCGGTACGTTGAACGTCTCGGCACCGTCGTGCGTGCCGGACTCCCAGAACCCCACAGCTGCGCCGACAGGGTCGATGACGAACGACATCCGTCCGGTGTCACCGACCTCGAGCACCTCCATGATCGGTGTGGCGCCGAGTTCGATCGCCTTCGCATGCACGGCGTCGACATCGTCGACGATGATGTAGGAAGACCAAACCGACGGCATGCCGCCGGCCGCCATCTCGTCGGTCAACTCGCCCATACCCGCGACGTTCTTGCCGTCGGCGTAGAACATCGTGTAGGGCATGCCTCCTTCCGCAGGTCGTGCTTCCCATCCCAATACTTCGCTGTAGAAACCAGCCGCTGCCTCCGGGTCCGGTGATGCCAGATCAGCCCATCCGAACGTCCCGTGCGCAAGTCCCATGTCGTCGTCCTTTCCTCGGCACGTATTGTCGAACGTGCACGATCCGACTGTACGCGACGGATGTGACACTTTCTGCCGCGACCCCGTGGTGCGTTCGAATCCACCGCACGGTGTACTAGCGTTGACGCCGATGTCGAACTCCCGCCGGATTGTCTTGCTTCTTGCGGCCGTCACGACGCTGGTCGCCGGCCTGGCCATTCCGGTCGCAGCGACGGGCGACGCCGACGATGGTCGTGCGTGCATCGTGTCGAGCGGTTCGGCAACGGCCATCAGGGCTTCGCTGCTCACCCCGACCGGGACCATCGAGGAGGACCGCGCGTTCAACCACGACGATCCCGACGCCGAGGAAAACCCCCTGGCGCTCATCAGATACCCCGATGAGGTGGCGCTGTGGGTGTCGGCACGCGTCGGCACGGGCGGGGATCTGATGGCTGGCTCCGCGACGCTCAACGCAACTGCCGTCAGGGGCGACTTCGCGGTGCCGGAACGCTCCGACCCCGAGGTCTCGGATTCGATCGTGCGACTGTTCTGTGCGCTGTTCGACCGAGAGCCGACTTCGCTCGAACTTGAATACTGGGCCTCGCGGTATTGGAACGGACTGCCGCTCGTCACGATCGCGGAGGCTTTCACCCACGCACGCGAATTCATCAATCGGTTCGGCGAGTTGTCCGACGAGGCACTCGTTTCGGTCCTGTACGCACAGGTCCTCGGGAGGGAACCGGGCGTCGGCGGAACCGAGATGCTGACCGCAAAGCTTGGATCGGGTGAACTCCATCGCGGACAGGTGGTGGTCCAGTTCACGGAATCCGGCGAGTACGTGGCGGCCACAGGAACGACGCCACCCGAGAAGCCGATCCTTC
>CAYTWC010000051.1:0-5309 GCA_964441975.1 uncultured Acidimicrobiaceae bacterium
TCCAGCGATGAAGCCGCCGCAGCTGGCCAAGCTCTTGGATAGGGTGCCCATCCAGATGTCGACCTGCTTGGGATCAACGCCCGCGTGCTCCGAGATGCCCCGGCCGGTCTTACCCAGGATGCCAAAGGAGTGCGCCTCATCGACCATCAGCATCGCCTTGTGCTCGCGCTTGAGCTCGACGAACCGCGCCAGGTCAGGGATGTCGCCGTCCATGCTGTCTGCGACGCCCTCCTCGGAGCGGCCGTGCTCGGCGACATCGGACAGCACTATCCGAGCAGCGATCCGAAGAACCAGGGCGCCAGCTCGGTGACGATACTCTCGCAATGCACAGCGCTCGTCGAGGCTGCAGGTTTCACGATCACGCACGTCGATGTCACGATCGTGGCAGAGACTGTCAGGGTTGGGCCGCATCGCGACTCGATGCGAGTGAACCTCGCGGGAGCGATGGACATCTCACCCGACAGAGTCTCGGTCAAGGCGACGACCACCGATGGTCTCGGAGCGATCGGTGCTGGGCAGGGGATCGCCGCCTATGCCGTCGCAACCGTGGTTGCTCCCTGACGGGCAGGACCTACTCCATGTCGTCGATGACGGCACGCCCGACGGCAGGGTCGTTGGTGATGATGATCGACACCCCTGCGTCGAAGAGTCGCCGCATCTCCCCGGGGTCGTCCACCGTCCATGCCGCGACGAGGAGGCCGCGCTCAGACGCCATTTCGACGGTGCCACTCGGATCGTCGAGGAGTCTCGTACGGGGGAGGTGTATTGCACTGTGCTTTGCCCGTGCCGCCCATCGAACGCCGACCCACAGACGTGTTCGGTCGGTGACGAGAAGGCCTCTCGCAACCGACGGGAAACGCTTTCGTGCGTGTGCGACCGAGAAGGGATCGAACGACGACAACAGGATCCTGTCCAGGTCGTCGATGCTCTCGATGAGTGCAAGTGTTTCGGTGACGATCTCGCGCCTGCGGTCGAAGCCGGGCTCAGTGAATGTGTTCTTGATCTCGACGTTCATGAAGACGTGCCGTGGCACCGATGCAAGCGCCTCCTCGAGGGTCGGGATGCCGGGTGCGGCATCGCGGATCGTGTCGAAGGTCTGGTCGGCGATCACTCCGACGTCGGGATGGGTCGGGTCGTGCGAGAGGACAAGGACACCATCGGACGACCGCCGCACGTCCACCTCGATGCCGTCGGTGCCGGCCTCGACAGCGAGCACGAGTGCTTCTATCGAGTTGTCGGGCGCGTGTGCCGAGTCGCCACGGTGGGCATAGATGAGTGGGGGAGGCCCGAGTGGTGACCGCATTGAGCCGAACAGTACAGCCACCGATGCTCGTTCGAGGGCCACGGGTACCATGCCCGACATGAAGGTCTACAACACGATTGCACGCGCCCACGTGCCGTTTGAGCCGGCGGACCCCGAACGAGTACGCATCTACGTGTGTGGCCCGACGGTGCAATCCGAGCCGCATCTCGGCCACGGCCGCAGCGCAGTTGCGTTCGACATCCTGTGGAGATACCTCGAGTGGAAGGGCTACCACGTCGACTTCGTGAGGAACGTCACCGACGTCGAGGACAAGATCATCGCTCGGGCGACCGAGCTGGGGATCAGCACGGACGAGGTCGCCCGGATGGGATACGAAGCCTTCAGCAAGGGCTACGACGGGCTCGGCAATCGTCGCCCGACACACGAACCGAGGGCCACGGAGCACGTCCCCCAGATGATCGCGATCATCGAAACCCTCGTTGAGAAAGGCCATGCGTACGCATCGAACGGTGATGTGTACTTCGCCGTTCGGTCGTTCGACGGCTACGGAAGATTGTCACGTCACGACCTCGACGATCTTCGGGCGGGTGAGCGAATCGAACCCGGCGAGGGCAAGCGCGACGAACTCGACTTCGCTCTTTGGAAGTCCGCGAAACCGGGTGAACCGTCGTGGGAGAGTCCGTGGGGCAACGGTCGGCCCGGTTGGCACATCGAATGCTCGGCGATGGCAACCGAATACCTCGGGAATGACTTCGACATCCATGGTGGTGGAACGGACTTGATCTTCCCCCACCACGAGAACGAGATCGCCCAGTCGGAGGCGGCCTCGGGCGAGACGTTCGCACGGTTCTGGATGCACAACGGCATGCTCAATCTCGCCGGAGAGAAGATGGCGAAGTCCACGGGTCACCTCGTCACACTTCTCGAGAGTCTCGACACGTGGGATCCGATGGCGATCCGGCTGTTCTTCCTACGGACGCACTATCGCAAGCCACTGGATTTCAGCAGTGAAGCGGTCGAGGACGCTGAGGCGAGTCTCAGCAGACTCCGTGCCTTCGAGCGTCGCGCCGCATCGATTGAAGCAGTCGACCCTGATCGGTCAACCCTTGATGCCTTTGCCGAGCGGATGGACGACGACCTCGACGTGGCGGGGGCACTGTCCGTCGTGTTCGAGACCGTGCGAACGGCCAATGCCGGCATGGACGTGGGCGAGGACGTCGCTTCGTCGGTGTCGGCGTTCCGGGAGATGGTCGGTGTCCTCGGTCTGGAGTTCGGGTCGAACGAGGACGCCGGCGTCGACGTCTCCGACCTTGCCGCGGGATTGGGCATCGAGGCGACCGATGTCGACGGATTGGTCGGACAGCGGATTGCGGCTCGGGAGAATCGCGACTTTGCGTTGGCGGACGCCATTCGGGACGGTCTCGCCGCCCTCGGAGTGGTCTTGGAGGACACAGCCGATGGCACGCGCTGGCATCGGGACTGATCTCGAGGGGTTCCACGCCGTTCGCGCCGCGGTCGATGCCGGGCGTGTTCGAACGATGGCGGTTGAGCGCCAGCGCCTCCGCCACGACGATATCGACCTGCTCGTTTCCGATGCTCGTGACGGGGGTGTCGAAGTCTCGATAGTCGACGACGTCAGGGACCGGGCAGTCACAGCGGCCCCGCAGGGGGTCGTCGCCAAAGCCCGTCCGATCGAGCCCGTGTCGCTCAAGGATTGCGTCGCCGCAGCAGAAGTCCCCGCACTGCTCGTGATTGACCATGTGGAAGACTCGCGGAACATCGGAGCTGCGGCCAGGTCCGCCGTCGCTGCCGGCATGACGGGACTGGTGGTCTCGCACACCCGGTCGGCGCCGTTGGGGGCGACCGCCTTCAAAGCAGCGGTTGGTGCCCTTGAGCTCATCCCGATCGTGACCGTTTCGTCGATTGCGGATGCGTTGAAGCGATTGAGCCAGCTCGACGTGTGGAACGTCGGTCTGGACGGCTCGGGGGATCAGTCGCTGCTGGGTCTTGAACTGCTTGCGCGACCTGTTGCCGTGTGTGTCGGGGCAGAGGGTGCCGGGTTGTCACACCTGGTGGTCGAGCGGTGCGACGTCGTGGCAACCATTCCGATGGTCGGCAAGACCGAGAGCCTCAATGCCTCGGTGGCGAGCGCGCTTGCCTGCTACGAGGTCGCTCGGGTCCGCGGCTGGGTATCCTGAGGCAATCGCTGGCGTAGCTCAGTTGGCCAGAGCAGCCGCCTTGTAAGCGGCAGGTCATGGGTTCGAGTCCCATCGCCAGCTCCCATGAGATCCAAGACCCTTCCCGGAACCTTGTGATGTGTAATCGTGGAAGGTGAACCCCGTGGCCACGGCTGGTTGATCGACATCGTGGTCGGCGGTCTCGTCGGTGGCATCATCGGCGCGGTTGTCGCCGTGAACGTCGTGATCTTCTCCGGTATCGAATCCGGCTACGAGTCATCGATCGGTGACATCTTCGACTACAACGCTTTCGTTGCGGCTCTTGTCATCGTCATCCTGTTGGCCGGTCCGGTCCTCGGTGTGGTCCTGGCCCGGCGCCTACGTCGCAATCGTTCCCCGTCGCACTGACCACGCCGTTCGGTCCGCACGCCCCGACGCCTCGTCGCGGCGGTGACCTCCGTCGATTGGCAAAGCGGGTACCATCGCGCCATGGCCGATGAAGAAACTGGCAACATCGTCCGCCGGGTAGGGATCTTCTCGTGGTCCATCATCGGCGTCTTGATCCTTACCGCCATCGCATTCTGGGTGCTGGACAAGGGTCGGATCATCTTCGCTCCGCTGTTGCTTGCGGTCGTCATCGTCTACGTCCTGAACCCGTTCGTGTCGTGGACGCATCGTCGAGGCACCCCTCGCATCGTCGGAGCGCTCGTCGGGTTTCTCATATTCTTCTCGGCGCTTGCGGTCCTGATCATCACGATCGGTCCGGGTCTTGCGGATCAGGGACAGGAACTCGTCGAGCGGTTCCCTGAGATCTTTGACGACACCAGCGCCGAACTGGAGGCGCTCCTCGAGTCGATCGGTATCGAGGGTGTGACGGTTTGGTCGTTCGACGAACTGCTCGACTACCTGAACGACCCAGCGAATCGCGACACGCTTGCTGATCTGTTGTTCTCGCGGTTGGGATCGGTGACGGCGGGCATCTTCGAGTTCATCCTGGTCTTCCTGATCGGGCCGGTCCTCGCCTTCTATTTCCTGGTCGATCTGCCTGAGACCGGCAAACGAGTCAGAGGTGTGATCCCCGTCGGCCGGCGAGCCGAAGCCGAGCATGTGGGGCGTCAACTCAACACCGCGCTTGGCGGGTTCCTCCGTGGTCAACTCCTTGTCGCATTGATCGTCGGTGTCATGCTGTCGTTCGGCTATTGGCTGATCGGGCTCGACTTCTGGCTGATCATCGGGCTCGTGGGTGGCCTGCTCAACATCGTCCCGTTCATCGGTCCTTGGATCGGTGGCACGCTGGGTGTCATCATCGCCCTGACGACCGGGGACCTCGCCACTGTGATGTGGGCGATCGTCGTGGCGGTCGTCGTCCAACAGATCGACAACAATTTCGTGTCGCCCACGGTTCTCAAAGCGACCGTGCGACTCCACCCGACGGTGACACTGCTCGTGCTTGTACTCGGTGGAGCGTTGGCTGGTTTCTGGGGTGTCGTGATCGCTGTTCCCGTCACGGCGTCTCTCAAGGTTGTCGGCGGGCACTGGTGGCGAACGCGCGTACTCGGAGAGACATGGGAGCAGGCATCGGCATCCTTGTTCGTCGACCCCGAACCCGGTCGCATGCGGCGAACCGGTGAGATCCCGGTTGTCACGGTGGAGGCACCCGACGACGTGGACCCCACCGTCGACTGACCATGGTCCTCTACGACTGGATTGCTGTCGGCGTCGTTGTCGCGTTTTCTGTCCGCGGGTGGCTCCGTGGGTTCGTGCGAGAGGTCATCGATCTTGGCGTCCTTGTGGTCGGTGCGCTGCTCGTGTTCCGCTTGTCGGCGCCGGTCGGCACGATTCTCGCCGGGATGGCGAACCTGCCCTAC
>CAYTWC010000051.1:5319-6180 GCA_964441975.1 uncultured Acidimicrobiaceae bacterium
GTGGTTGCGAACATTGTCACTGCCGCACTGAAGATCGTCCCCGGTGCATCGATCCTCAACCGCCTCGGGGGAGTCGGGGCGGGAATCGTGTATGCGGCGGTCGTGGTCATTCTTGTCACGACCGTTGTCGGCATAGCGCCGCTACCCGAGACGACGCGCTCGACGGTGGACGAGACGATCGGTAGGTCTTCTGTCGGGACTGCAATTACTGACCCCGACGGCGACATACAGAGTGCCGTCGGGATGGGGAGTGGTGAGACACTGTTTGCGACAGTGCTCGCCGTCCGACAAAGCGTCGGCGACCGCTTTGCTGCTGGAACCATTCCGATACCGTTCCCGTCGGTCGAAAGCAGCGCGCTCACACCGGACGACGTCGCTGCGACGCAGGTTCTCGAACAGCTCAACGCAGCCAGAGTGCTCGCCGGGCAGAATCCACTCGTCTGGTCCGACGAACTCGCTTCCGTGGCGACGAGCAGAGCGAAGCGGGTCTACCAATCGGGTTCACTCTCGCTCGATGATCGCCTTACATCGGACCTCAGCGGTGCATCGATCCCGGGGACCATCCACCAGGAAGGCGTTGTCATCGGGGCCTCGCCCGCCGGATTGGGTGAAGCCATTCTCGACACCCCGCCATACCGCGACGCGGTCGAGGAGCCGAGCCATCGGTAGGCAGGCATCGGCGTTGTCGATGGGTCCTACGGCAGCATCGCAGTCTTCATCGTGTCGGGCTAGGGAGGGCCAGCACGACGATGCGAGTCGCGACTCGCCGGACTATTCCTCTTCCTC
This sequence comes from uncultured Acidimicrobiaceae bacterium, assembly GCA_964441975.1. Taxonomy (GTDB): domain Bacteria; phylum Actinomycetota; class Acidimicrobiia; order Spongiisociales; family UBA5794; genus UBA5794. The sequence continues at coordinate 6,106 of CAYTWC010000051.1, forward strand.
AGCCGACGGCGCATCCTCGTCGACGGGACTCGTCTCGATCTCCATGGTCGCGGTCTCGTCGGACGCAGCAGCCGC